>JAEWJV010000239.1 GCA_023386395.1 Bacteroidota bacterium | reverse complement strand
GATTATAACAGCGGCCATGGCAGCGGCCAAAACACTAAACAATCCATAGACAACTGGAATTTTATTTTTGAATTTATATTAAACCAGCTACAGTTATAATCTCAGGCGCTTTTTGAATTACCACATTGAAGCCTACCTTTGCGGGCATGGGTATCTGGAGGCAAATACAGGAATATCTTTTTATAAAAAAACGCGACCCGAACGCGCCCAGCAATTCTTATATTAAGATGATGCACGGCATGAACCGCATTTCATTGCTGTTATTTATAGTATGCCTTATAATTATGCTGGTAAGGTTTGTTATTATCCCTTTGTTCCGATGAAATGCTAAGCTAAATTGTTGATAATCAACAATTAATGGTTAATTTATAAAGTCTGTGCGCCTTCCTCTTTTCAGGAACATATAATTTTTGTAACACTGCTCAATGTAATATCCCAATTCAAGATCGTTCATTAACTGAAGCTCTTCATAGGATGGCCTGTAAAAATTCATAAAAGAATTCAGCTCTGCGCTATCAAGTTTGGTTAGTTTTTTTACGAGGTATTTTGTGTAGCGGTGATCGATGTATTTATCCTGTTCATCCTGTAATAATCTTTGCTGGAAAGACAGCATCTGTTTATTTCGCCTGAAGCGGAAGGCATTAATAATTTCATCTAAATCCAGCGCTGCAGTTACGCTACCGGGTACATAAGATTGAGCGCTTGGCGAACTTTGTGAAAACCGGATACCTGGTTTGCGATAATTAAATGCTTTGGCATAAGCCTCCCGGTTTGTAACAGAATCGAACCGGTAATCTCTTGTTTGCACCTTTACTTCAGGCAACCATTTGGCATCAACATATAAAGCAATATCGAAATTTTGCGGGTGTGTTATAGTGTCTGACGAATACTTTTGGGTTTGCTTATTCAGGTAACTAAACCAAACAGAATCATTTCTTCCCACATAAATAGAATAATGGCCAAGAGAATCGCTGATGGTATGCCTGCCCTGCGCTGTTTGCACTGTTACCGCAGTAAGCGGCGCTTTGCTGTAATAATCTGAAACGGTGCCACTGATAACAACCTGGCTGTGGGCAGTAATTGTTAACAGTAAAAAGAGGCAAGAAAAAAAAAGCGTCGGTTTCAATTAATTACGTTGAGGTGTAATATTACAATGAGTATGAAAATAATCACGCAATCAAAAGTTAAAGGTTTTCACCTTCCCATATAAACCATCAGGATTTGAACATCGCTGGGATTTACGCCTGAAATGCGGCTTGCCTGGCCGAGCGTCCTGGGTTTGATTTTTTTAAATTTTTGCAACGCCTCGGCACTTAGTGCGGATACTTTATCGTAATTAAAGCTTTCAGGAATTAAAGCATTTTCCATCGTTGACATACGTTGCGCCAGTTCCTGTTCCTTTTCAATGTAACGCTCATATTTCACCTGGATTTCAGCCTGCTCAATTATATCCCTCGAAAAAGAGTGCAACTTTTCCTGCAATGCGGGAATTTCTTTTATCATTTCCAGAAGGATAACATCAGGTCTCAGCAGCAGCCTTAAGGCTTTTTGCTTCTCCTCTATTTTAGCAGAATTAATTTTTTGAAGGTAAATATTTGCTTCCGGAGGCAATAATGAAAAAGTTTGAAGTACGGCTTTGATTTCTTCAACGCCTTTTTGCTTGGCCAATACTAATTCCATTCTTTCCTGGCTGGCTAATCCTAAACGAAAGCTTCTTTCGGTAAGACGTAAATCGGCATTATCCTGCCGCAAAAGTGTTCTGAATTCCGCACGGCTTGTAAACATGCGGTAAGGTTCTTCTGTTCCCTTACTGATAAGATCATCAATTAAAACGCCAATGTAAGCTTCATCCCGGTTTAGTATAAGTGGCTCACTCTCAATAACTTTTTGATGAGCATTTATTCCGGCCATCAATCCCTGGCAGGCAGCCTCTTCATAGCCGGTAGTTCCATTAATTTGCCCGGCAAAGAAAAGGTTACCTATGATTTTTGTTTCAAGGGAATGTTTTAACTGGGTTGGCGGAAAGTAATCATACTCTATGGCATAACCAGGCCTGAACATTTTTGCGTTTTCAAATCCGGGCATTTTGCGGATAGCTTCATATTGAACGTCTTCAGGCAAAGAAGTTGAAAAGCCGTTTACATATATTTCAACCGTGTTAAAACCTTCCGGTTCAACAAATATTTGGTGGCGGTCACGTTCAGCAAAACGGTTTATCTTATCTTCTATACTGGGGCAATATCTTGGCCCGGTTCCTTCTATGCGGCCACAAAACATCGGGCTTCTGTCAAACCCTTTCTTTAATGTTTCATGAACTTCTGTATTTGTATAAGTGATATGACAGGGCAATTGTTCAGAGGCTTTTATTTTGTCTACGGCTAAGAAAGAGAAGCCTGTTATTTCCTCATCTCCGTGCTGAACTTCCATTACATTATAATTCAGGCTCCGGCCATCTATTCTGGGCGGCGTACCTGTTTTAAGCCTGTCACTTTCAAATCCCAATTCCACTAATTGTTCTGTAATACCCGTGGCATTTTTTTCTGAAATCCTTCCGCCGCCAAAATTCTTCTCCCCTATATGAATGATGCCGTTCAGAAATGTTCCGCTGGTAATTACGACCGTCTTAGATTGTACCCGGTGACCCAGCCCTGTAATCACACCATTCACTTTATTATCTTTTACAAGAATTCCTTTAACTGTATCCTGGTAGAAATCGACATTGTCGGTTTGTTCCAGCATTGTTCGCCAGGTTGAGGCAAAAAGCATCCTGTCGCTTTGCGCTCTTGGACTCCACATTGCCGGGCCTTTACTTTTATTAAGCATTCTAAACTGGATCATGCTTTTATCTGTAACAATGCCGCTATAACCGCCCAAGGCATCAATTTCCCGCACAATCTGGCCTTTGGCAATGCCTCCCATAGCAGGATTGCAGCTCATTTGGGCTATTGTCTGCATATTCATAGTAATTAGCAGCACTTTACTGCCCAAATTAGCGGCAGCAGCAGCGGCTTCACAGCCTGCATGCCCTGCACCAACAACTATTACATCATATTCCGGAAACATCAGGCAAAGATAAACGCATGTTTTTCACGTGAAACATCTTAAACAAGCTTTAGCGTATTAAGATGTTATTGGGCACAGGCAAAATCCTCAACCAGGAAGGTATTGCCATTAGCATACCTTGCTATTGATATGCCGGTATTTACAAAAGACGGGTTCATTAAGGCTTTTCGATGTCCTAAATCAACAACGTTTATATCCAGATACAGCATTACAAGCATAAATAATGGATCTGCTTCTCCTCCTCCATAACTTATATTTTCACCACCGCAATTCTTTAAACCAAACTTCTTAAACCGGTCAACAAAAGTTTCCCCGCTGGTTGAAGTATGTGATGGATTAGCATTAGAAGAAGTAATATCCTTAGCATGAGCTTCAGACATCTTCGTTAATGCGGGATTTATCTGCAAAAGCGTTAAGGCAGCACCACTCTTTAAGTCTTTTTCAAGAGATTTAAGATTTGCGCCTTTTAACTGGGGATAAATTTTTATTATGGGCACTACAGCGTTTTCAAAAAAACCGCCCGGATTTTTACGACTATAATTTACCCAGTACAAAAAATCCTTTTCCGGTTCAGACAATTTGTTAAATCCCGGCTGCTCTTTATTCCAATACATTATTTCCTGGTCATTCATTTCAGGTTTGGGAAGCTGAGCCTCTTGAAATAACAACGTCTTCTGGCTTTTACAGGAAAAAGCAATCAATAAAAGAAAAATGCTAAGTATTTGCTTCACGTGAAACATTAAACTGTTTTAAATAATAATCTTCCTTTTCACGCATTTGCGCTTTTTGAAACTTTGTTTTATCTGTATATCCGCAGAGGTGCAATGCGCCGTGAACCATAACTCGCAAAAGTTCGTTTTGGTATTCAACTTCAAAGGTTTTAGCATTCTCTTTAATTCTGTCAACGCTTAGGTACACTTCGCCATAAACCGGCTCGCCTTTTTCAGAAAAGGGAAAAGTAATGACATCTGTAAGGGTGTTGTGGCCCAGGAACTGTTGATTTATCTGCAAAAGATAGGTGTCAGAGCAAAAAATATAACTAAGTTGCTCAAGAGCCATTCCTTCTTCTTTAAACAATTCAATAATTAGGGCCTTTACAAGGGTTTTATGTTTAATGTTGGCTATCTTATCAGCACTGTGCAGGTATATTTTATTCATTTGTTTCAGATTTCGTAAAGTCAAATAAGCAGATAGCTAATAGCTTTGTAAATATTTTTGCACTATGAAGTTATCTGATTTACGCCTGGGGCAAAGAGCCAGTATTATTGATTTCTCTAAGAGTGAGATATCGATCAAACTTATGGAAATGGGTCTTGTGCCAGGCGAAGTTATTTACATTGAAAAGTTCGCACCCTTTGGTGATCCTATTTCCGTTGCGGTTGCGGGCTATAGCCTAAGCCTTCGTTTAAATGAAGCGGAGCACATTTCAGTCGAGATTTTATAAGATGATATTTTCTGCTTATGAATGTTGGTCTTTTCTTCGGTTCGTTTAATCCAGTTCATACAGGCCATTTAATTATTGCCAGTACGGTTTTAAATAACTTACCATTATCCCAGGTATGGTTTGTGGTTTCGCCGCAAAACCCGCTCAAAGAAAACCAATCGCTGCTTGCCGCTGATAAGCGATTAATGCTTGTTCAAAAGGCAACGGAAGATGATCCCAGGTTTATGGTTTCTGATGCAGAATTTAACCTTCCCGTTCCATCCTATACAATTGATACGTTGAGCTATTTTGAAAAACAATATCCTGAAAACAGGTTTTACCTGATAATGGGTTCAGACAGCTTTTTACAATTACACAAATGGAAAAGCTATAAGGAGCTTTTAGAAAAAAACATCGTTGTATATCAACGCCCCGGTTATATGGTGCCTGAAACAACCCTTGCTGCGAATATAATCTTGCTTAAATCGCCATTACTTAACATATCAGCTACTTCAATCCGAAGTTTAATAAGACAAGGCGGGAATATAAAATATCTCGTTCCCGAGAAAGTTTTACAATTAATTGAGCAGGAACAACTTTATAAGTGATAATAACTTACAGCCAATCCAATCAAAAGGCATAGGAGCGGAATAAACTG
>JAEWJV010000120.1 GCA_023386395.1 Bacteroidota bacterium | reverse complement strand
TCTATAAGGTGTTTGCCAAATGGATCGTTTCCAACTTTAGCGGCTAATTCCACATCACCGCCAAGTGCAGCAATAGCCGCTGCAACATTCGTTGGCGCACCGCCGGGTTTCTTTAAAAAATGCTGGCCTTCGGTTAATGGTTTACCTTTATCTGTGCAAATCATATCAATGAGCGCTTCGCCTATGCATAAGATTTTGCCTCCTTCCCACAAACGGGTATTTTGAGCATCATCATATTCCGTCAGGTTGCTTTCCATTGTAATTTTTTAGTTTAATAAATCAGAAGCTGTTTACAAGTGTAGTACATCATAATCAATTTTGCAACACATAATCTTTTTATTTTGCAGTAATGATTTCTGCTTATAAACAGCGCAAGCTTACATTTATAACTTTTGTTTACTGGTTCCTGTTGTTATTTATTACAGCAGCATGGATTTGGTGGTTTATTTCGCTTGAACAACAAAACGATCAGATGCGCTTTTATAAATTGCTGCAACTGAATAAAGATGAGGCTGCATATGAACAAAAGCTTTTTTTGATTAATGATGAACATTCCCGCAAAACGGCACAATATATAAGTGAAGGAATAACTTTTGTAATTGTAACATTGATTGGGGCATTATTTGTTTATCGTTCTGTGCGGAAACAATTTATGCTAAACCGGCAGCAGCAAAATTTTATGATGGCTGTTACCCATGAATTAAAAACGCCAATTGCTGTTATAAATCTCAGCCTTGAAACTCTGCTTAAAAGAAAACTTGATGAAGAAAAGCAACAGCATTTTATTAAAACAAGCCTGCAGGAGACAGAACGGCTTAATGAGCTCGTTTCAAATATTCTTATAACATCGCAGCTGGAAAGCGGTAATTATTTAAGCGCTAAAGAAAGTATTAATTTTTCTGAGCTGGTTGATAAGTGCGCCATATATTTTGCTGCCCGTTTTCCATCAAGAACCATCACAAAAAATATAGAAGAAAACCTTTTTATTAATGGCGAAAGTTTATTGTTGCAATTGCTGATAAATAATTTAATAAGCAACGCCTTAAAATATTCACCAAAGGGAAAGCCTGTTCATATAAATCTGGTAAGTAATAATAATGTCCTTCTGAGTGTGATGGATGAAGGCATTGGCATAAATGAAGAAGAGAAGAAAAAGGTTTTTACAAAATTTTACCGCAGCGGAGATGAAGCAATACGCAATACAAAAGGTACAGGGTTAGGTTTATATCTTTGCAAACGGATTGCAGAAAGTCATAATGGTAAAATAAGCATTATCGATAACAAACCTGCCGGAAGTATTTTTAATGTTGAATTTAAAGTATAATGAAAGAAGAAAAAGCAAATATATTGTTAGTGGAAGATGAAGAAAATCTCCACGAAACATTAAAGCTGAACCTTGAAATGGAAGGTTATTCCGTTACTTCTGCCTTTACCGGAACGCAGGCTATGAAGATAGTAGCCGAAGAATATTTTGATCTTATCATTATGGATATAATGCTGCCTGAAATGGACGGGATAACCGTTACCGAAAACATCAGGATTAATAATAACGATGTTCCGGTTTTAATACTAAGCGCAAAAAACACCGGTAACGACAGGGTTTTGGGACTGAAGAAAGGCGCTGATGATTATTTAACCAAGCCATTTAACCTTGAGGAATTATTATTAAGGATTGATAAACTCATTATTAAAAACAAAAAGATTGCGGATAAGGATTTTGTATTCGATACCTATAGCTTTGATGGCAATACTATTGATTTTAAAGCACAGGAGGCAACATTGAATAATGGCAATAAAGTTGAGCTAAGCAAGAAAGAAACCATGTTGCTGAAACTGCTTATTGAAAACAAAAACCGGGTTGTAACAAGAGAGAAAATACTGCAATCTGTTTGGGGTTATAAAGTTTATCCCAACACAAGAACGATAGATAATTTTATCCTTAACTTCAGAAAATACTTTGAAACAGATAGCCGCAACCCGAAGCATTTTCATTCTGTTCGTGGTGTTGGCTATAAGTATATTGATTAGTTTTCCTCCTGCAGTTCTTCAACTGTTTCTTTTACTTCTTTAAAATAGAAATTAAGATCGGCCGGCGTTTCAAAGGGCGCATATAAGTTTAGGTTAATGGCTTCGTATAAAGCTGCTGCTTTATTACAAACCGGCGCATTGCATGTTTTTTTAATTAATTCATTCATTAAAACCTGCTCGGAATATTGCGAGGAATCAAGCTTTTCTGCAACCGCTTTTGTGAGAACATTTTTTGCTTTTGTAAAAAAAGTTTTATTATCGGTAATGGTTTGCAGCTCATCAAAATACCTTGAAAAATCAGTTTTATACTTTACTTTGAAAGCAGGCTTTGGAGTTTCAAACGCAGGCGGAGCAGTGCTTGTAACAGTGCTGGCTTTTGGATTATTTTTATTGTTGCGCTTGTGGGATATGAGCGCTGTTAATGCCACAAGCAATGCAATAGCCGGTACTATCCATAAATATTTCCGGTTTGTTATATCATAGTTTACAATTTCACCCACTGTATCTTTTTTGGAAAGCGCCTTTATGAAAAGTACAGGAATGCTGTCTGTTTGTACGATCTCATATTTTTTTGAACCAGTGTTGAAATAGCTGAAACTTATTGGCGGTATAATAATGTTTTCTTCCCTGCTTCCAACAAATGGTATATTGAAAACACGGTCGCCGGTTATGGGAAAATCATTCTGGCTTACATGCTGGGAGTCTTTACTATCAAAATGCTGTACATTTTTAGGCCAGTTAATTTTGGGCTGAATAATAGCATCAAGATTGCCTGCGCCTTTTATGGTTACAATTAAATTTCCATTTTCACCCACGGGGATTTTATTATTTTCAATAGCTGCACTTATGCTGAAAGTGCCGGTAATGCCATAGAAATTTTCCGGTTTATTATTTCCCGGTAGATTAATTACATCTACCGTTTTATTACCGTTGCTAACGGTAATATTAAACTTCCTGGTTGTTAAAACATCATTGGGATTAAAAACCTGCACATAATTATTCACGTATGCTTTTCCCAGCGAAAGACTTCCTTCCTGCAATGCAGTTAACTGTACTTTCCTGATGGTGTAAACTGAAAAAGCTTCATTATTAATATTTTCAAATTCAGGCCCCTGGTCAAAGTTTAATTCTTTTACACTACATCCTGAAAACTCAGGTTGTTTGGCTACTGAAGGCCTGTCGTTTATGCCGCTGGCAACATAAAATTTATAAGTAGCCATAAGTGGCTCGCCCACAAAAACCTTATCCTTGTTTGTAAAAACTTTTACAAACATCTTTCGTTTTAATAAAGATTCTATATCATCATTGTTATTCTGATCATTGCCTGTTTCATTATTAATTAAAGAAGGAATATCTGCAGGTTGCGATTGCACAAAAGAGGTTTGTATGCTTGCGGCAAACATCAAAAAAGTAAACACATATTTTGCATACAAAGGCATTTAACAAAAATATATACAGATATTTTGTAAATAATCCGGGTGCGGGTTAAACAATTCAAAATTAAAAACCAGTGCGTTTTTACCAAAGCTTCATTTTAATTATGTTTGTTATAATAAAAATACAATATGGCGTTTTCTGCAATAGATACAATCATAGATTTTCTTGAACCTGTTAATTTAAGCTTGCTGAGTAATGATGAAGATTATAATTCCAAACAATTAGGCAGCGCTGCGGATATTTATACAAATAATTTTCCTGATGTTGATGCTGCAGATCTTATTATTGTTGGCTGCAGCGAAGCTCGTGGTGCCGGTGTGCCTAAAAGAGATGATGATGGCATTAATGCAGTAAGGGCCCATTTTTATAATTTGTATCACTGGCACGCGGAAGTTAAAATTGCTGATATAGGCAATGTAAAATCGGGCGCTTCCCTGGAAGATACTTATGCGGCATTGCAGCAAATATTAAGTGAGTTATCAGCGCTTGATAAAAAAGTGGTGGTTATTGGCGGGTCACACGATATTATGATGGCGCAGTATAATGTTTTTGGGTCGCAGCAGAAACTTGTTGACGCTGTTTGTATAGATGCTATTCTCGATATGAATGTTGACAGCCGCATGCCGGCTGAAAATTTTCTTATGCAGATGTTTACCAAAGAGCCCAATTATTTAAAGCATTATAATCACATAGGTTTTCAAAGCTATTTTGTACATCCGTCAATGCTGGAAACAATTGATAAGCTGCGCTTCGATTGCTACCGTGTTGGAATTGTAAAAGAACATATGGAAACAATGGAACCGGTTGTGCGCAACGCCAATATAATTGGTTTTGATATAACGGCCATTCAGCATAGTAATGCACCTGCCAACCGCATAACTCCTAATGGATTTAACGGCGAAGAAGCATGCATGCTGATGCAATATGCAGGTATGAGCAGTATTGCTGGCAGTATTGGTATTTATGGCTATAATTATAAGCAGGATGTTAGCGATCTCACAGCCAAACAAATCAGCCACATGCTTTGGTATTTGATGGATGGTATTCAGAAGGGGAAAAATGAAGCACCGCTTGAACAAAGGGAATATTTCAACGAATTCAGGTTGATGTTTGCCGATTTTGAAACGATGTTTTTACAAAGCAAAAAAACGCAACGCTGGTGGATGCAATTGCCTGATAAAACTTTCGTTGCCTGCAGCGGGAAAGATTATGCTACCGCTTTAAACAACGATATTCCTGAACGCTGGCTGCGGGCTGCGGAAAGGTTATAAATGATTAGTACCTGATCAATTTTTCGAATCAGGATAATTATGAGAGCATAAAAAAACCACAGAGAATATCTGTGGTTTTTCTTTTGAAAAGAAGTATTTTAACTAAGCTTTTCTACCTGCATGTAATTCAGTTCAACCGGCGTAGAACGCCCAAATATTTTTACGATCACCTTCAGCTTTTTCTTCTCATCATTCACTTCTTCAATCACGCCGTTAAAATCGTTGAATGCACCATCAATAATCTTGATGGTTTCACCAATAATAAATGGCTCGCTCATGGTAATACCACCGGCTTCACTCATTTCATCCACTTTACCCAGCATTTTATTTACCTCACTTTTACGCAGTGAAATAATATTGCCTTTTGAGCCTTTGCCATCGGTTAAAAAATGCATGATGTTGCTTACATTACTGATGTGATGAATCATATCATCCGTAAGCTTTCCGTCCAATACTTCAAGCATAACATAACCCGGGAAATAATTTTTTTCGCGCATTACCTTTTTGCCATTCTGTACTTTATATACTTTTTCCATTGGCAGAAATACTTGCTTTATAACCTCGGCATAACCGCTACGGATTATGTCTTTATCAAGATATTCCTTTACTTTTCTCTCTTTGCCGCTTACAACACGCAATACATACCATTTGGTATCCTGCTGTTGAACAACATTTTCCTCAGTTACATTCTCCATACACTTACTTTATATATTAACTGAAAAATGAATAGATAAGTTTCAGCAGTTCATTACTGCCTAAATCCATTAAACCAATAATGCCCATTATTATTATTGTAGCACCCAATACAACTAACGTTGATTGTTGCAACTGTGGCCAGGTAGGCCAGGTAACTTTTTCAGTCAATTCTTTATACGAATCGCGGAAATAATTAGAAACTTTATTCATTTTTTTAAGTTGATTGAGCTGACTGGTTGATTAAGTTGATTAGTAAAAACCTTTCAACGTATCAACATTTCAACTTGTTTGCTTTTACTAAGCACGGGCACTAGGATTCGAACCCAGATCGAAGGTTTTGGAGACCTCTATTCTACCATTGAACTATGCCCGTAAAATCAAATTAGCTAATTAGCAAATTGCTAATTAGCTAATTTATTACGATTGTCAAAAATACTGATTATTTTATGATTTCAGTAACCTGGCCTGCACCTACAGTACGGCCACCCTCGCGGATAGCGAACTTCAAACCTTTTTCCATGGCTATCGGCTGAATTAACTTAACGGTTAAACCGATGTTATCACCAGGCATTACCATTTCAGTTCCTTCAGGTAAAGCTACTTCACCTGTAACGTCAGTAGTTCTGAAATAGAACTGAGGACGATATTTGTTGAAGAACGGAGTATGACGGCCACCTTCTTCTTTGCTCAACACATAAACTTCGCATTTGAATTCAGTGTGGGGAGTAATGCTCTTAGGATGAACGATAACCATACCGCGACGGATATCTTTCTTTTCAATACCGCGTAACAGCAAACCTGCATTATCACCGGCTTCACCGCGATCCAGCAATTTTTTGAACATTTCCACACCTGTTACAGTTGAGCTTAAAGGAGCATCCATTAAACCAACCAATTCAACAGGGTCGCCAACTTTGATCACACCACGCTCAATACGTCCTGTGGCAACAGTACCACGGCCAGTAATTGAGAATACGTCTTCAACAGACATAAGGAAAGGCTGATCGATCGGGCGGGGAGGCAGAGGAATATAGCTGTCAACAGCATCCATTAATTCTTCAACTTTCTTAACCCATTTTTCTTCGCCGGCCAAAGCGCCGGTTGCAGAACCTTGTATAATAGGAGTGTTATCACCATCGAAACCGTAGAAGCTTAAAAGCTCACGAATTTCCATTTCAACAAGCTCTAATAATTCAGGATCATCAACCAGGTCAACTTTATTCATAAACACTACCATGCGGGGAACGCCTACCTGGCGAGCCAGCAGGATGTGTTCTTTGGTTTGAGGCATGGGGCCATCAGTTGCAGCAACAACAAGGATAGCACCGTCCATCTGGGCGGCACCGGTAATCATGTTTTTCACATAATCCGCGTGACCCGGACAGTCATCGTGAGCATAGTGACGGTTAACCGTCTGATATTCAACGTGTGCTGTGTTAATAGTAATACCACGCTCTTTTTCTTCAGGGGCGGCATCAATTTCATCATATTTTCTAGCCTCAGCCATACCTTTTGAAGATAAGATGGTAGTAATAGCTGCGGTTAAAGTGGTTTTACCATGGTCAATGTGACCAATTGTACCAACGTTTACGTGAGGTTTATCCCTCTTAAAAGTCTCTTTAGACATCTTTATCGTTTTTGTGTTGTTGTTTAAAAATCCAGCTATCAGCTTTAAGGCTTCAGCAATTAAAATTTATATAGTTCAGCTTCTGCGGCACAAATTTCATCCAATCTTAAAACAGAGCCGTTGATGAGAATTGAACTCACGACCTCTTCCTTACCAAGGAAGTGCTCTACCACTGAGCTACAACGGC
>JAEWJV010000113.1 GCA_023386395.1 Bacteroidota bacterium | reverse complement strand
ATACAATGCCAAGCCTTGTAATAATTAAACGCTTGCCCAAGGCTTCAACAGGTTTTATGCTATCTTCCCAAAGCCGGCAGGTATTGCCTAAGAAATCATTATTGGCAGGCGCATCTTCAGTAAACCCGTTTGGTTTTGAAGCGGTTGTATCAGGACCATACCAACCAATGGCAGAAACGCTTACAACAGCTTTGACTTTATTACCAATTTCTCTGAGCGATTTTACAAGCAGGTTGCCGCTTTTAACCCGGCTTTCAACAATTTCCTGTTTGCGTTTTTCAGTCCATCTTTTTGCTGCAACATTGGCACCGGCAAGATGAATAATATAATCTGCAGAAGCAATAGCTTCTCTATCTATTTCTCCTTTTTCCACATTCCATTTTGCATAAATAATGTTATTGGCTTGCGGCCGTTCTGCTTTATCTCTAACTAACACAATTACTGAATAACCTTTGCCTGTTAAAAATTGTTGCAGCGCCCTGCCGATCATTCCTGTGCCGCCTGTGATTAAAATTGTTGCCATGTTTTATTAATATTCAATACAACAAAGTTTATTGCTTATTATGTAAATAAAAAACACCTGCTTTATGCAAGTGTTTTTTAAACAATCATACAGCTTCACCCTACTTTATCTCATTTATCCATTGCTGCACAAATGTTCTCGAAGTTTGCACTACATCATTGCCTGCACGAAAAGCCATTTTCCATTTATTATCTTTAGCTTCATATTTCTGATCTGCGAAATACAGCTTACCATTTCTTTCAACTGTTGCTGCATTGAAATCAATACCGGCAGTTGCCGTCATAAATTCTTCAAGCCTGTTCTTTACAAACAGCATCGGGTTGTCAGGATATTTTGCCAACCATTTAGCAGCCTGGTTTGCAGAATCTTTCTGATAATATTCAAGCGTGGTTGAATAATTATCAGCATAATATTTTAAAAATTCGTTATCAGGTTTCTGCAAATCCTCAAGGTATTTTTTTGCATCATCCAATGCAGATTTAAACAAAGCTTTATTTTCTGCGGAGGCATTATCATAATATTTTTGAGCATCCCCGGCCATTTGCGTTGCCTGGTCAATTAATTCTTTTCTGTAAGCTTCAGGCGTTGCGGGTGCAGGCGGTAACTGGGGCTTATAATTTTCTTTTTCGGCAGCATATACACGTGCAAATTCATCGGAGCTTAAATATTTTTTTGTATAAGACAGTAAATCCATAGCAACAGCAGAACGATTACCTGCGGCGATGTTTTTTACATTTTTAATTCCCCACGTTTGCATATAACCATTCAAAATACTATTGCTGATCTTTTCGTTTGCCTGCGTGGAACTAATGCCGATGACGGAAAAAACGTCGTTATTAAACCTGGTTGTTTTAAAAGAAAATAATGCATAGCAGGATGCAATTAAAATAAGCACTGCGAAATTTAATTTCATGCAGCGCATGATAAATGAAATATGTTTGCCGGTACGCATAGAGGTGTTTTTAATTTAGTTAATCTGGTTATTATTTTTAGTTGTATAACACAAAGTTCCAAACATTTTTATGCGTTGAAATATGCAGTTGTATCAACTGCATTAAATGATTGATGAGTTGTTAAAAAGGATGGAAATGCACCAAATGAAAATATGAGTAATTTTAAAGCTAAAGATTAACCCTATGGCCATTGATCATGACAACAAAATATTTAAGCTTGCAGAAAGCCTGGTAAATGAAAGCAACCGCAATATTTTTCTTACAGGAAAAGCCGGCACGGGTAAAACCACATTTTTAAAACACATCAGGCAAAATTGTATCAAGCAAATTGCTGTAACAGCGCCAACCGGTGTTGCTGCCATTAATGCCGGCGGTGCTACTATTCATTCGTTTTTCCAGTTGCCTTTATCACCGTTTATTCCTGAGGCAAGAGGCTTTGTACAAAATGATAATATAACAAATAAGCACAGCCTATTGGGGCGAATGCGGTTGAATAATGAAAAACGAAAAGTGCTGCAACAACTGGAATTGCTGATTATTGACGAAATAAGTATGGTGCGGTGTGATACGCTTGACGCGATCGATACAATTTTAAGGCATTTTCGCTACCGCAATAGCGAGCCTTTTGGCGGCGTGCAGGTTTTGTTTATTGGCGACATGTTCCAGTTGCCGCCAATAATCCCGGATAATGAATGGAATTTATTACGTGAGTTTTATAACAGCCCTTATTTTTTTGACAGCCAGGTAATGCGCCAGTTTCCGCCAGCATATATTGAGTTTCAAAAAATATACAGGCAAAGCGATGAAAAGTTTATTCATCTTTTAAATGAAGTTCGGCATAACAACCTGGGTGATGCTGGCATGGAACTGCTGAACAGCCGCTACGATCCCTGGTTTGAATTAAGCAGCAACGATGGTTATATTTTTCTTACAACACATAATTATAAATCAGACAGCACCAATTCGGAAGAGCTTGCAAAACTGCGGCAAAAAACTTTTTCATTTAAAGCTGAAGTCACTGGTGAATTCAGCGATAAAGCTTATCCCGCTGACGAAATGCTCGAGCTTAAAACGGGTGCGCAGGTAATGTTTATTAAGAATGATAAAGAAAGAGTAAAAAGATATTTTAACGGGAAAATAGGCATGGTAACAAAGATTGAAGATGATGCCATTTTTGTTCAGTGCAAAGATGAAGAAGATGAAATAGAAGTGAGCAAAGAAACCTGGGAAAATGTACGTTATTCTGTTGATAAGCAAACGCAGCAACTGGAAGAAGAAGTAATAGGCAGGTTTGTTCAATATCCTTTGCGGCTGGCCTGGGCAATTACCATACATAAAAGCCAGGGTTTAACGTTTGACAAAGCTGTAATTGATGCAGGCCGTGCATTTGCACCGGGCCAGGTATATGTGGCATTAAGCCGCTGCACTTCATTAAACGGTATTGTTTTAAAAAGCCAGATTACACCTTCAGGATTACAAACGGATAAAAAAATCATTGAATTTTCTGAGCGCAGCGCAACGGAAGAAAG
>JAEWJV010000606.1 GCA_023386395.1 Bacteroidota bacterium | reverse complement strand
GAGCGACCCGCAGCTTGAACCAAACATTACTTACGCAAGGCTGCAACTGGATACTGTTTATAACTTTAATGCAATGCCCGCATCTTTTACCAATGCGCAACAACATTTTATTTTGGGCGGGCAGGCTTGCTTGTGGACTGAGAATGTGCACACGCCTCAACATGCGGAATACATGCTGCTGCCGCGCTTGCTGGCTTTGTCTGAGGCTTTGTGGACGCCGCAAACAAAAAAAAATTATAAAAGATTTATTGAGAAAACCGAATTGCAATTTGAGCGTTTTGATAAGCAGGGTATCAATTATGCAAGAAGCATGTATAATGTGAACATAAGGCTGCAGTTTGATTCATCAACACAAAGAGTAAATGTTACACTCGCCAACCAAACACATCAATACCCAATTTATTATACAACCGATGGAACAGCCCCAACGGCTGTATCTTCTTTATACCTTAAACCTTTTAGCATACATAAAAACAGCGTTATAAAAGCGGCAACGTTTAAAGAAGGCAGGCTTGTGAGTAAGATAAATGCTGATACAATTGTAGTGCATAAAGCGTTTGCGGCTGCTGTAAATACATTGCCGGACAATGATGCATTTGGCCGTTTTGCGGATGGCATTTTAGGCACAGTTGAACCTTATGACCGGCGTTGGGTGATGATTACAGATTCCGTTGCAACAATTATTATTGATATGAAACAACAACAGGCGTTACATAGCTTTTTTATGCGTTTTATGGAAGAGCCGGTTAGTTATATGTACCTGCCAAAGTCAGTAGCAGTGAGCATTTCAGCCGACGGCGAATATTATCAACCATCATTTACTATAAATAATACTGACAAACCGCAGGAGTTGCGTCATATTAAAACATTCAGCGGAAAGTTGCAGCAGCAGGCAAGATTCATTAAAGTGGAAATACATAACGCATCATATAACAAAGCAGCAGAACAAAATATTATGATGACGGATGAAATAATTGTTGACTAATAATGACAGCAAACAAAACGCAGCGTTTTATTACGCTGGATGTATTCAGGGGGATGACTGTGTGCTTAATGATTATCGTAAACACACAAGGTAGCAGCGCTATACCCTTTACACAAATGATGCATGCAGAATGGAACGGCTGCACACTCACTGATCTTGTATTTCCATCATTCCTTTTTGCGGTTGGTAATGCAATGGTATTTGCCAACAAAAAGTTTCAAACCATGCCCGCAAAATCAGTATGGTATAAAATAATAAAGCGCACCATATTGATATTTATTGTTGGCTACCTGCTTACATGGTATCCGTTTGTTGGCTGGAATAGTGAAGGGAAGATGTGGTGGAAACCTTTTGCTGAAACCCGTGTTATGGCTGTATTGCAGCGCATAGCGCTGTGTTATTTTTTTGCGGCAGTTATTGTAAGATATGCATCATTAAAAAAGATTATTATTATTGCTGCCATATTGCTTTTATTGTATTGGGCATTATTATATTTTTTGGGTGATACGGGCGCTCAATATACTATTGAAGGAAATATTGTACGCAAGTTTGATATGCTGATAATAGGAGAACAGCACATGTATAAAGAAAAAGGCATTGTGTTTGATCCTGAAGGTTTGCTAAGTACAGTGCCTGTCATTGTGAATGTGTTGATTGGTTATATTACGGGTGCATTTATTGTTCGCGAAGGGGCAACATATAAATGTATTGCCAAACTTTTAGCAGCAGGTTCATTACTTGTGTTTGCAGGTTTATGCTGGAACACAGTTTTGCCATTCAATAAAAAATTATGGACAAGTTCGTATGTGTGTTACACAAGCGGTATAGATATAATTATTGTCGGGTTATTGTTTTATTTGCTTGAATGTAAACATTGGAAAACGGGTGTTTATTTCTTTACGGTATTTGGCAAAAACCCTTTGTTTATTTATGTGCTGTCAAACCTGCTTGGCGTATTTTTTCTTTTCTATATCTCAAAAGATGTTATTTTAATTGACTGGTTAAATGAAAAAATATTCCAGGTAATTGCGCCCGGCGCTTTGGGATGTTTATTGTTTTCAATATGTTTCACTTCTATATGCTGGCTTGCCGGCTGGTGGATGGACAAAAAGAAAATTTATATACGGCTTTAAAGAACTGTTTATGTTATCTGTTAAGATTGATTATAAATAAAGGTGAGACGCTTTAAAAAACCAATTAATCTGTTTTCACTACTAAAAAAGCGTCAAACCGGTAGCTGATGACGGTATTTTTCTATTAACTCAAACTTCTAAGTATTATAAAACAATGCATACATGATTTTTAAAACCACCTGGTTATATGCAATCATTTTAATGGCAGGCTTTCTTTTGTTCGCCGGTTGTAAAAATCATGGCGAAAAGCTTTTTACAAAGCTTTCTGAAAACAGCACGGGTATTGATTTCAGGAACATTCTTAAAGAGAATGAAGCTGCCAATGTTTTAAACTATACATATTTCTATAATGGCGGTGGCGTTGCTCTTGGCGATCTTAACAACGATGGCTTACCAGATATATTCTTTACCGGCAATATGATAGCGAACAGGTTGTATATAAACAAAGGCAACTTTTCATTTGAAGACATGACGGCTAAAAGCAGTGTTGCTTCCATGCAGGGATGGTGTACCGGCGCTGCAATGGTTGATATAAATAATGATGGCTGGCTTGATATTTATATTTGCCGTTCAGGCGATGTTAATCCCACAAAAAGAAAGAACCTTTTATTCATCAATAACAAAGACCTCACGTTTACCGAAAGTGCGCAGCAATATGGTTTGGCCGATGAAGGTTATTCAACACAGGCTTCTTTTTTCGACTATGATAAAGACGGAGACCTGGATGTTTTTATAGCCAATCATTCCTTAAAGGAATATGCATTCGGTGGTTATGAGCAGGCGCCGCTCCGCTCCCAATATAATGAAGCTTTTGCATGCAAATTATACCGCAACGATAACGGGCATTTTAAAGATGTAACTAAAGAGGCTGGCATTATATCAAATGTGTTGACGTTTGGTTTAAATGTAATGGTGGCTGATTATAACAACGATGGATGGGATGATGTGTATGTTGATAATGATTTTAATGAAGCGGATTATCTCTTCATCAATCAACATGATGGTACATTTAAAGAAAATGTGCATGATTGCCTCGATGCAACTTCGTTATATTCCATGGGCTCCGATGCGGCGGATTATAACAACGATGGCTTTATAGACCTGCTTACGTTGGATATGCAGCCTGAAGATAATCATGCGCAGAAAATGCACACCGGCGCTGAAAACCGGAATAAATTCCAGCAGCTTTTCCAGCATGGGTTTTATTACCAGTACAGCCGCAATATGCTGCATAAAAATAATGGCGACGGCACTTTCAGCGAGGTTGGCCAGTTAGCAGGTTTATCTAATACCGACTGGAGCTGGGCGGCATTGTTTTGTGATTTTGATAACGACGGTTATAAAGATGTTTTTGTTTCCAACGGATACCAGAAAGATTATACAGACATGGACATGATAGTGTATCGCGCAGGCATTATGATGAAACAAAGAAACGGCGAGCCAACTGAACCGTTGCAGGAAATACTGGATAAAATGCCATCAAACATCATATCTAATTATATATTCCGGAACGAGGGGAATGATTCGTTTTCAAATAAAGTAAAGGATTGGGGTATGGAAGAAAAAAATGTTTCGGCGGGATCAGCTTATGCTGATCTTGATGGTGACGGGGACCTGGATCTTGTTATCAGCAATATTAACGCCCCGGCAGGCATTTACCGGAATAATGCAAATGAATTAGCGCCTGCCAATCATTACCTGAAAATAAAATTACAGGGCAATAGTTCAAACATAAATGGTATAGGCGCAGTGATAAAACTATATTGCGGTAACGATGTTTACTGCCAGCAGCAAATGCCGGTTCGCGGTTATCAGTCATCGGTTGACTATGTATTGAATTTTGGCATTGGTAAACATGATGTGGTTGATACTGTCGCAATAACCTGGGCTGATGGTAAAAACCAGCAACTTATAAATATTAAGGCAAATCAAACCATCACATTGCAATATAACAATGCTGTTAACAACAGTATAAATACTGTTCAGCATAAGCAAACCTTTTTCGACAAAAGCCCATTACTTTCTTATGTTCATAAAGAGAATGATTTTGATGATTTTTCGGTGCAGCCTTTAATGCCGGCTTATTTATCCCGAAGCGGCCCTTGCATGGCAAAAGCGGATGTGAACGGCGATGGGTTTGAAGATATTTTTATTGGCGGGGCCAAAGGTTATGGCGCCAGTATATTCCTGCAAACAAAAAATGCGCAGTTTATTGCAAAAGAAGAAAAAAATATAACAGCAGATTCTTTATACGAAGATGCGGCAGCCGTTTTTTTTGATGCGGATGGCGATGGTGATAAAGACCTGTATGTTGCATCCGGCGGGTATGAATTTAATGAAGGCGATACCTTATTGCAGGACAGGCTATACCTGAATGACGGCAAAGGAAATTTTATAAGGCCTGTTAAAGCTTTGCCACAATTATATTCTGCCAAAGGCGCCGTTACCGCAGCCGATATAGATAACGATGGCGATATAGATGTTTTTGTGGGTGGAAGAATTGTCCCCGGTAAGTACCCATTAACACCGGAAAGCGCTGTTCTGCTTAATAATGGTAAAGCCGTTTTTACAAATGCCACCGAAGCTATGGCTCCTTCGCTGCAACATATAGGCATGGTAACCGATGCTGCCTTTGCTGACATTGACAATGATAAACAACCCGATCTTATTATTGCCGGTGAATGGATGCCGGTAAAAGTTTTTATCAATGAAAAAAGAAAGTTTAAAGATGCTTCAGATCAATATATACATTTTCCTTCAGGCGGCTGGTGGAACAAAATAACAGCGGCAGATTTTAATAAAGATGGATATACAGACCTGTTGATTGGCAATGCGGGCCTGAATACGCAATTCAAAGTAAATGCACATGAACCCATGACGCTGGTGTATAA
>JAEWJV010000043.1 GCA_023386395.1 Bacteroidota bacterium | reverse complement strand
CATTATACGAGGATAATCGTACGTTTGATGTACGAAAAATTTCGTTAATCAAAACCACACAATATGAAAAAGACATTCCGCCAACTTTTTAGAATAAGATTATTTGTGCTGTCTGCAACAGCTTTGCTGCTTTGTTCCTGGGAAAATCCCTGTATGTATAATTATGCAAACAGGAAGATGGCTGAAACCATCAAGAAAACCGACACATTGCCCGAAAGCAATGCCAAAGGTTTTGATAAGGAGATGGAAGCGCTTGATGAAAACATGGCAAAGCTTAACAAGCAAATGAATGAGATAAAGATTGATGTAGATAAAGATATTGCCAAGGCGCTTTCCTCTGTGGATTTTAAAGCGATGGAAAAACAGATGAAGGCAAGCTTTGATAAAATTAACTGGGATAAGGTTCAACAAGATGCCAATGTTTCCATGCAAAAAGCGCGGGCACAAATTGCAAAGGTTGATTTTACCAAGATGCAAAAAGATATGCAGGCATTACAGGAAAAGTTTAAAAGCGAAGAATTTAAATCGCAATTTAATAGTGAAGAATTACAAAAGCAAATTGATGCTGCAATGGCCAATGCAAAAGCCGGTATTGAAAAGGCAAAAGTAAAGCTGCAACAGATGAAAGATTTTACTGATGCGCTTGCCGCCGATGGTTTAATTGATAAAAAGAAAGGTTATGCCATTCAATGGAAAGACGGCGATTTATATATCAATCATCAAAAACAATCAAAAAATATCTCTGATAAATACCATAAATATGAAAGCTGCGGCGAAATAAAAATGATGCCGGATGACGCGGAATATTTTTAGCCAGCTATGGCAGCCTGTCCGTGAAAGTGGTGTGGCCGAAGAGCAAAAAATTGAATGCATATTTCCAACTTCATCAAACCGGCTTTGCAGTGCCGATGGAATTTATTCTGATAAGGCTTATCATAATTCAGTTCCATTTTAACTCCACATCATCCATGCCGGTTGAAGCCCTGCTGCCGCTGCCGGTGGTTGAACCTAGTGTAACAATACGGATCCAGACTTTGGAATTTTTATTATCCAAAGCAGTTCCAAAATTTACCGTTACAGGCGTGCTGCTGAAAGCTGAACCTGTTGTTATTGATGAAGGAGATGTTGTTACAGGAATGAATGTGTTTGGATTATCTCCAATTGCATAATCAACTTGCCAGATTGTTGTGCGGCCAACACCCTCAGCCAAAGATTGAAGTAAAAAACTCAGGCTGATATTTGTTTTACCGGTTGTATTGTTTATTTCAAAAACAAAGGCAGCGCCGGGATCAAAACCTGTTGAACCGGTTTGTTTTACACCTAATGCCCGGTTGGCTGAAGCATTTTGGTCTGCAGAACTGCTTGCTGCGTTCAAGCCGGTTGCGCTTGCATAATTTTTAAAACCGGATGATGTATTGCTCCATGAAGATTGGTTGCCGCTGTAAACACCATCAGCGCCAACGGATGTGGATGAAGAAGCTGTTTTTACAAATACACCCTGTGGTAAACCCGCTGCTATATTATTAAAGTTTAAAGTGAATGGTGATGCTGTTAATTCAATACCATCGGCATTATTGTTGCCGCCGCTTGCTGTTACATCGGTTGTATTACGAATGGTAAACTCTTTGGTGCTGCCAAAGAATTTTGCAAAGCCTATCCAGTCATTTTCTTCTGTTGGTAAATTATCATTGGCAAAGTTTGCAGATGCAGAAGTATATAAAGTAATATTGCCGGAAGCATCGGTTAATGTTCTGCTGCCTGAATAAGTTGCGCCGCCGCTTGCTTTTGCATTTACAATTTTGATTAAAGTGTATTCAATATCTGACAGGTTTGAATTGAGTTGTGCAATAGAAAGTTGCTGTGGGATAACAGTTTTACCCGTAGCAACAGGATCGGGTTTTATAGTGCCCGATGCCGTTTTAATTTCAAGCGAGCCGTTATAATTCTGCAACGAATCACCTGTTACATCCAGTACAATTGAATCGCCAATATTATACGTTATCGTTCCGCCAAAATAAACCGAGATGCCTGCATTGCCATCCTGCAAAACAATGTTGCCATTTGCAATATTTTTATTCGCCGCATCAGATATTACAACACCGCCAATTTTATAGGCGCCGAGTTTTATATCATGGCCTTTGTACATGCTCCTGATATTGGCAATAGGTGTTTGCACGGCCGGTCCGCCGTTGCAGCGTGTTCCGTTAAATTGTACATCGCCTGTATCGCGTATAAGAATTTGTTTGCTTGTATTGTAAATGGAATAAATGCAGGTAATGCTTCCGTTACCATTGGGAACATTTGCGCCTGCAAAATTAGCAAAGCCACTGTTGCGGAGTGTAATGGTTTTGTTTGAACAATTCTTCAATATAAAATTTACTGTATTCTGCGAAGCCGAAGTGTCAGCATACGTTTTGCTGGTATCTGGTTCACTGAATTCCATATTTGTTAATTGTATCAGCATGTTTTGATAGCCGTCGTTTAAATCGCTTACATCAACAATTTTTGGCAATGCTGGAACATTATTCACGCCTTTGATCACGTATTGATTTTTCAATGGCGCTGCAATAGCATTAATATTATTGTTCGCGTCTCTACCGGCGCCGATTGCTATCAACCTGTTATCATCATATAATATCAAACCATTTAGTTTTATAAAAACATTTCTGCCAACAGGGTAAGATGTATATAAATTGTAATCATCAATATTTATGGCAATGCCTGCGGTAGAATCTTCAATAATTATCTGTTTATAAAAATTGCCCGATGAATCGTTGGCAATAATGATGCCTTCAATTATATCATCTGTTGAAATGGTTTCATAACTGCCGGTTGTGTGCATGGCTTTTAATTGCGCAATCGTTAATGTTGGTGTGAGATTTGGCGCTGTGTAAGCCGGCGGCTCATCAAATTTTTTGTTGCAGGAAATAATTGCAAATGCCGTGCAGATGAGTAAGGTTGATGTTTTCATATAAGAGTTTTGGTGATTTTAAAAACGTAAGGCAATACTTGCGAAATAATTCAATCCATACGCGTAATAATATTTGGGCGGAAATTTATTAATGTCTGATGTGGAATAATCATAGCGCAATTGTTCATAGCCGCCTGAAATAATATCCTTGTTGTTAAGAATATTACTGATGCCGGCATACATAGCCAGATACACAGGTTTCTTTCGAAAACCCGATCCGATATATGCGTGCGGAATGCGCCATGAATAACCGGCAAATAGATCAATTGTGTATTGTGCATCTAATCGCTGCTGGTCGATTACTTTATGAAACAGTTCGCTTTTTGCATCGAGATTATCAGTGGCCAGCTCCGTTCTCCGGAGTGGGTTAAAATCGAGCCATATGTAATCAAAATAATTACCGGTTAAACTTATCATCCAAAATTTGGGTGAGCGATAAGTGACAGTAAAACTATAAGCCTGCTGCGGTGTTGAGGGAATACGATAATTGTTTGCGTAAACTGTTTCTTTATTTAGTATGGTGGCTGTATTATCAACCGTTGTAACTGCCTGCTGGCGGCTGTTGTAATAATATCTTCCAATAGCAGCAGCGCCGCTGATTGTTATGTTGCGAACTATATTCGCTTCAAAACCAAACTCACTTCCAAAATATAATTTATCAATATTGCTTAAAGCATAGTTTACAAAATCCTGGTATTCGTCGTGATAAAAAGTAAGCACATTAAATGCATGTTTCATTTGCGTGTAGTAACCAATCAAATGAATTTTAAACCTGGGTGCATTTAAAATATAACCGCCTTCAAGTGTTTGAATAGATTCACTGCGTAAGCTGTCCTGCACAAAATCCCTTGTTCGCGGCGATACATAAGCATCTTCAAAGTAAGGTGCACGGGTAAGCATTGCACCGCTTACATACAAATAATTCCTGCCGTTTATTTTATAAGTAATGCCACCTTTTACAGCATAGTTATAAAAAAGGTTGGGTGAAGATTTCCCATAAGAATTATCGGGAAATAATCCATTCCTTACATTGCCAATCCTTCTGAAAACTGTTTGCGAACCTTCGCCGGCAATAAAAAAATCAATATGCGGAAACCTGAAAACAAACTGTGACCATGCCGTTGCTTTATCAATCTTTATATTATAATTATAGCCGTATTTATCACCTGTTTTTATAATGCGGTTGGGATGGTCCAGATCATTTTGATAAGCATTGTTATCTGTTGGGAATTCCCTTTGTGCAAACTGGTTTATATTAACCCAAAAACTGCCGCCTAATAAGTCTTTTATACGCTGGAAATAATTATTATTAGTTGATTGGTAACTTTCACCGGCAGTAAAATCAATATGATTACCCAGGCTTGAATTCAAAACAGCATTAAAGATGATGCGTTTACTGTTTGTTACCCTTTCACCTTGTATATAATAAGAACGGTTGCCGGTTACGGTGTTGTCTTCAATACCATTTGCATTATTAATAGTTGCCGTATTATAACGGTTGGTGTTATATAAATTATCCCAGTTTATTTGTCTTGCTGCGTCATTATTTTCCAGGTTATCATAAACCTGTTGCTGCTGGTAAGGATCATTTTTATAATAGGAAGGCAGGTAGCGATAATAATCAGGCCGCGGATCTGGTGCATTATACCAGTCAAGCGTTGAATAAGAACGTTCTCCTAAAACGTAGCTTAGCGATGTAATAAGATTGGTTTTATTGCTTATGCGAAAATCGTGTGTAAGCAGTATTACAGGCTGGTTTGTTTTGCTGATGTTGGCACTTCTTTTTTTGCCGTTTTGATAACCCCACGATGGATTATAATAATGCGTTCCGGCAATATCAATCATCTCCTGCGTGGAAGCACTTTGCCTGCCGCTTTCTGCCGGTGCATTAAATGCTATAAAAGATAATATTTGCTTTTGCCCCAGCTTTTTATCAATTGCAATAAACCAGCTATAGCCATTAAAATAAGTGCCCGGCGCGTAACCTTCATCAGCATAACGCCAACTTCCGGAAACGGTAAACGCCCAGCCTTTTTTATTTATACCGGTACTGTGTGTGAAAATAATGCGGTGATCATAACTTCTGTTTGATAAGGCGTAACCAATGCTGGTTTGCCGTCTCTGTTTGCCGGCACGCACATCTATGTTGGTTGAGTTGCCGATATCGCCAAAAGCAAACGTATTATAGCGAATACCGAAGTTGATGTCGCGGTTGCGGAATACGTCATTCAAACCGCCCCATAAGCCAAAAGGCGTATAACCATTATCCAGGTTATCCATTGGAACACCATTAATATAAGTGGCCGAATTATCTGCATTGTAACCGCGGATACGGAACCTCGCCACGCTGAAATTAAATGTGGCTGCATTATAAAACGGGTCGCGGCCCGCAGTTAATAAAGAAGATATATTTTGTGCGCCTGCATTACCCAGCTCATTATCATCGAGCGTTATGATGGGGATGTTATCAGCAATATCATCTTTTAATTGTTGTATGGTGGTTGAGTCTTCGGAAGGAATTGAATCAGCAATAGTTTGTTGCGCAAAAACATAAAAGGGAATATTCAGGAGAGTGGCGGTTAAAAGGTAGCGAAGCATAAGGTAAAGATTTAAGGTACTCAAATCTAAGATATATTTTTTCAATTTCAATACAGTTCTTTAA
>JAEWJV010000003.1 GCA_023386395.1 Bacteroidota bacterium | reverse complement strand
TCCGTTTGAAGTATTGGATGTAATGCGTGAACGTGAAAACATCTGCAATTATCTCGACATGCCTTTGCAACATGCAAGCGACCGCATGCTGCAGCTAATGAAACGCCAAAGTACTAAAGCAGAAATCATTGAAACATTAAATACCATCCGTGATAAAGTGCCGGGTATATGTTTACGCACTACTTTAATAGCTGGCTTTCCTGGTGAAAGAAGGAATGATGTGGAAGAACTGAAATCTTTTTTGCAGGAGCAACGTTTTGACAGGGTAGGTGTGTTTACATATTCGCATGAAGAAGGCACCAGCGGTTATAACCTTGTTGATGATGTGCCTGCTGCTGAAAAACAAAAACGTGCAGAAGAAATAATGGAAGTGCAGCAGGAAATAAGCTATGAAAAAAATGCAGAAAAAGTAGGCAAAATATTTAAAGTTATCGTAGATAAAAAAGAAGCAGGCCGCTATTTGGCCCGCACAGAATTTGACAGCGTAGAGGTGGATAACGAAGTAATTATTCAATCAGGCAAAAAGTTACAGCCGGGCCAGTTTATACAGGTAAAAATAACCAACGCCTTCGATTACGACCTGGAAGGAGAAGTTATATAGCCGGTAGCGGAACGTGTTGTTTAGTGCCTTAATTTGCATCGCAAATGGATACACACTGTAGTTATGTTTCTTACGAAAAGACAGGATATTTTTCTAAGCTCGTTATTGATTATTTAAATAACGCTGAGGCCTTGCAGCCTTTTTATAACCTTCGTCCGCAACCGGAAAGTGTAACGGCTGCTATCGCTCAAAAAGAAGGGTTTAAACACCGGCAGGTTTTGGTTCAGCAGCTTCAGCAACAGTATAAAGGCTTAAGCGTTTCTGAAAAAACGTCTTCTAATATTCAGTCGTTGCTAAACGAAAATACTTTTACCGTTACAACAGCGCATCAGCCTAATATTTTCACCGGGCCTTTATATGTTGTCTATAAAATTTTTCATGTTATAAAGATTGCCGAAGAGCTAAATGTTTCTCATAAAGAAAAACATTTTGTGCCGGTTTATTTTATGGGCAGCGAAGATGCAGATCTTGATGAACTGAATAATATTACTATTAATCAGGTAAAGTATACCTGGCAAACAAAACAAACCGGTGCTGTTGGCCGGATGTGTGTTGATAAAGCTCTGCTGCAGGTGTTGAATGAGATAGAAGGACAGCTTAGCGTATTGCCGTATGGTAAAGAATTGATGGAGCTTTTTCGTTCTGCCTATAAAGAAAAAACAACTATTCAGCAGGCAACGCTTCATTTATTAAACGCTTTGTTTGGAGAATATGGATTAATTGTTTTAATTCCTGATAATGCTGCCCTTAAAAAACTTTTTCAGCCTGTAATTGAAAAAGAATTAAAAGAACAATTTTCAAATAAAGCCGTTGCCACAACAACAAAACAGCTTGAAGCGCATTACAAAGTACAGGCGAGCGGCCGGCAGATAAACCTGTTTTATTTAATTGATGATAAGCGGGAGCGGATTGAAGCAGAAGGTGAAGGATTTAAGGTAGAAGGCTTGAAACTGGAATGGTCGCTTGATGAAATATTAAAGGAACTTGACGAACATCCTGAACGTTTCAGCCCTAATGTTATTTTACGCGGCGCTTTTCAGGAAACCATTTTGCCAAACATTATTTTCGTTGGCGGTGGCGGCGAGCTGGCTTACTGGCTTGAATTAAAAGATGTTTTTAAGGCAGTGGATGTTCCATACCCTATGCTTGTTTTGCGCAATTCATTTTTACTGGTTGATGAAAGAACTGCAGGAAAGATAAAAGCGATGGATTTTTCTGCCGGTGATTTTTTTGAAGATGAACATCTTTTAATGAACCGGTTTGTGCACGAACACAGCACTAATATTACCAGCCTTGAGGCAGAGTTTACACAAGCTGAATTATTGTATGATGAAATTTCTGGCATTGCTTCAAAAATAGATACTACGCTTGTTCAGCATATTGCAGCATTAAAAGTGAAAACGCTCAAAGGGCTTTCGGGCCTTGAGAAAAAAATGCTCCGCGCAGAAAAAAAGAAATATGTTACAGACCAGATTCAGTTGCAAAAAATAAAAAAGCAACTTTTTCCTGCCGGAAACCTGCAGGAGAGAGTAGAGAATTTTTCGGCATTTTATGCCGGTTCAAAGCCATCTTTTTTTAAAGATGTTTTTGCAACTTCAGCCGCTTTCAGCCAGCAGTTCGCTATATTGATCCGGTAAAAACTACATGCTGATGGCAACAATAAAAACCCGGCATTGCTTATATACTATTGTATGCAAAAAATGAAGCAGTTTTTAAAAAATATATTTTCTCAGGAAACACCTGTTTTTCACAAAAATTGGCCGTTTTGTGCAATTTTTACCTATTTTGCCTGCCCTTTTTCACTAAAATCATATAAATAACCCCAAAAATTAAATTATGGATTATAAACAAATTCAGGAACTTATTAAGCTTGTAAATAAAAGCAACATAGGGGAATTAAGCATTGAAGAAAAAGATTTTAAAATATTAATCAAACAAAAAAGAGACAAGGTTTATCAACCTGAAATACAGCAATTTCCGGTACAGGCGCCGCTGTATGTTCAGCCACAGGCCGCGGCCCTTCCGCAGCCACCAGCCACAACAACTGCCGCCGCAGCTGCAACTACTCCTTTAAAAACAGATAATCTTATCACCATAAAAAGCCCGATGATCGGTACTTTTTATAAAAGACCAGCCCCTGATAAACCCGATTTTGTGGGAGTTGGGGATGAAATTGCACCGGGCAAAGTGGTTTGCATTATAGAAGCAATGAAACTCTTTAATGAAATTGAAAGTGAAGTGAGCGGTAAAATTGTAAAAATACTTGTTGAAGATGCAAGCCCTGTTGAATACGATCAGCCCCTGTTTTTAGTGGAACCATAATTTGAAAATAATGGCAATTTGAAAATTTGAAAATTCAGGTTTTCAGATTGTCGTTAGCGTTTTCAAATTATTACATTTTCAAATTTTCAAATTAGAAACGTGTTTAAAAAAATACTCATAGCCAACCGTGGCGAAATTGCCCTTCGTGTTATAAGAACCTGCAGGGAAATGGGCATTAAAACGGTGGCCGTTTATTCTACTGCCGATAAAGACAGTCTTCATGTACGCTTTGCCGACGAGGCGGTATGCATTGGTAAACCGCAAAGCAGCGATTCCTATCTTAATATTCCACATATAATTGCCGCATCAGAAATTACGAATGCAGATGCTATTCACCCGGGTTATGGTTTCCTGGCAGAAAATTCAAAATTTGCGCAGATATGCGGCGATCATGGCATTAAATTCATCGGGCCCACACCATCCATGATTAATGCTATGGGTGATAAAATAACCGCCAAAGAAACCATGATAAAGGCAGGCGTGCCTGTTGTACCCGGCGGTGAAGGCTTATTAAAAGATATTGATGAAGCCAAATCGCTTGCAAAAGAAGTAGGTTATCCTATCATATTAAAGGCAACTGCAGGCGGCGGCGGTAAGGGCATGCGTGTTGTATGGAGCGAAAGTGAAATTGAACGTGCTTATAATACGGCTAAAGCAGAAGCAGCCGCATCGTTTAAAAACGATGGTATTTATATGGAAAAGTTTGTTGAAGAACCACGCCATATAGAAATACAGGTTGCAGGCGACCAATATGGAACGGTTTGCCATTTAAGTGAACGCGATTGCAGCATTCAGCGCAGGCACCAGAAATTAGTGGAAGAATCCCCTTCGCCTTTTATGACGCCTGAACTTCGTGAAAAAATGGGCGCCGCCGCTATTAAAGCTGCTTCGGCTATTAATTACGAAAGTGTGGGAACCATAGAATTTTTAGTTGATAAACACCGTAATTTCTACTTCATGGAAATGAACACCCGCATACAGGTAGAACATTGCGTTACAGAAGAGGTTATCAATTTCGATCTTATAAAAGAACAGATCAAAATTGCCATGGGTGAAAAAATAACAGGTGAAAATTATGTGCCGCAAATGCATGCCATTGAGTGCCGTATAAATGCGGAAGATCCTTATAATGATTTCCGTCCATCACCAGGCAGAATAAATGTACTAAATACGCCCGGTGGCCATGGTGTGCGTGTTGACAGCCACGTGTATGCCGGCTATGTAATTCCACCGTATTACGATTCTATGATCGGTAAGCTTATAACAGTTGCCCGCACTCGTGAAGAAGCAATTGATACCATGTACCGCGCTTTAAGTGAATATGTAATTGATGGAGTAAAAACAACTATTCCTTTCCATCTCCAGTTGATGAAGAATGAAGATTTCCGCAAAGGCAATTTCACTACTAAATTCCTGGATACTTTTGTGATGGAATAAAACTAAAATTGATAAACCGGAAACGAGCCGGAAAGTGTAAAAGCTTTCCGGCTTTTTTAATTCCAGGCAGGCTCATATCAATTCAATACTAAATCCAATATCTTTCATTTTACTTTGCAGTATGACGTACGCTGATACGCTTGCATATTTATACGAACAGTTGCCCATGTTCAGCCACATTGGCACGGATGCCTACAAGAAAGATTTAACCAATACAAAACAGCTTTGCGCCGCATTAAATAACCCGCAAAAAAAATTTAAGAGCATTCATATTGCAGGCACGAATGGCAAAGGTTCCGTTAGCCATATACTGGCTGCCATTTTGCAAACTGCCGGTTATAAAACAGGCTTATATACATCGCCGCATTTAAAAGATTTCAGGGAAAGAATAAAAGTGAATGGTGTAATGTGCACTAAAGAATTTATTATTGATTTCACTGAAAGAATTAAGCCACAGATTGAACGCCTTGAACCTTCTTTTTTCGAGATAACAGTTACAATGGCGTTTGAATATTTTGCTGCGCAAAATGTGGATATAGCTATTATAGAAACAGGGCTTGGCGGCAGGCTTGACAGCACGAATATTATTTTGCCCGAAATTTCAATAATAACAAATATTGGTTACGATCATACGCAAATACTGGGCGATACACTTGAAAAAATAGCCTATGAAAAGGCCGGTATCATCAAGCAAAATATTCCTGCAATCATTGGTGAAGTTGTGGATGAAACAAGACCCGTATTTGAATCTTCGGCTAAAGAGAAAAATGCGCCGCTGATTTTTGCACAGCAAAATTTTTATGTACAGGACTTTAACTATGAAAACAATCATCTGAAAGCAGAAGTGGTTGATGTAAGAAAAGATGAACATCATACTTTCCTGCTCGATTTGCCGGGTATTTATCATACAAAAAATATTGTTACTGTTTTGGAAGCGG
>JAEWJV010000596.1 GCA_023386395.1 Bacteroidota bacterium | reverse complement strand
TAGTTATACTTTTCAACTACTCGACCAATCAACTATTCAACTAACCTTACATATTCTTCACTTCCTCCGGCAAATCATAAAACGTAGGATGGCGGTAAACCTTATCGCTGGCGGGCTCATAAAAACTCTCCGCATCATCGGGATTAGAGGCATGAATATATTTGCTTTCAACCACCCAAATACTTACGCCTTCATTGCGGCGGGTATAAACATCCCGCGCATTTTCAATTGCCATTTGGGCATCAGCGGCATGGAGGCTGCCTGCATGTTTATGATCAAGGCCCTGTTTGCTGCGGATGAATACTTCCCATAAAGGCCAGGTCCCGGCCTCCTCTAAATCTTCCGCGGTTGCTGGAAGCTTTAAAGAACTTCCTGAAGTATCATCAGGAATATCGCCGTAATAAAATTTTCTGATCAATTGCTGCATAACATTATTTTTTTAATCAACGAGAGCAGGCTTTTTGTCTTTACAATTTAACGAACAGCCGCTCTATAATTGTGAATAGAAGTTAATTGCATTTATGCCGCTTTTATTTCCTGTTTATTAGCTCTTTTTGCTGCATAAGCCGCTGCCGCTTCGCGAACCCAGGCGCCATCTTTATGCGCCTTTCGGCGTGCTTCCAGCCTTTCTTTATTGCAGGGGCCATTGCCCTTTACAACGTTCCAGAATTCATTCCAGTCTATGTCACCAAAATCATAATGCTGTCTTTCTGTATTCCATTTTAAGTTTTTATCAGGCAAAACCATATTTAAAACTTTTACCTGTTCTGCGCACATGTCCACAAACTGCTGTCGCAATTCATCATTGGTTTTGCGTTTGATCTTCCACTTCATGCTTTGATCTGAATTGGTACTTTCCGAATCTTTTGGCCCGAACATCATCAGCGAAGGCCACCACCATCGGTTAATAGCATCCTGGCACATGGTTTTTTGTGCTTCAGTGCCGTTGCTTAAGGTAAGCAAAATATCAAAGCCCTGCCGCTGGTGAAAGCTCTCTTCCTTGCAAATTCTAACCATAGCCCTTGCATACGGCCCATACGATGTGCGGCAAAGCATTACCTGGTTTAAAATGGCGGCGCCATCTACCAGCCAGCCAATGGCGCCAATATCGGCCCAGGTTAATGTGGGGTAATTGAAGATGGATGAATATTTGGCTTTACCGCTATGTAAATCGCTGATGGTTTCTTCCCTGGTTATGCCCAGCGTTTCGCAGGCCGAATAAAGGTAAAGCCCATGCCCGGCTTCGTCCTGCACTTTGGCCAGGAGAATGGCTTTCCGTTTTAAAGATGGTGCCCGGCTTATCCAGTTACCCTCAGGCAGCATGCCCACAATTTCGCTGTGCGCATGCTGGCTTATTTGCCTGATCAATGTTTTGCGGTAAGCATCCGGCATCCAGTCCTTCGGCTCAATTTTGGTTTCAGCATCTATCTTTTGCTGAAACATATTTTCAAATTCGTATGACTGCATATAACAAAAATAAGATTTACTAACGACTGTTAGGTAAGATTAGAATATTGTAAAGTATTTCCGGTAAACTTTTATGCCGGCAATATATAGTCACTGTTGTGTTAAGGAATTTACAGAGGTTTGCAGCACTGTTTACGCAAGATGTGTCTTATAGTGTTAATGAATAAACCTGCCACCTCTTTAATAATCCAGGAAGGTTTATCATGGTTTGCTTGGAAAATCAAGTTGTAAGTAAAACTCAGAATTGCTTCTGTGAATTGCACCAAAGCCTTTTTACCTCTCAAATAAAAATTGAATAGTTATATGAGTTATTTAAAACGCAAATGTTGGCTAAGTATAACAGCAATACTTACCGTAATGCTGCTGTGTGCTTTTAATAGCCGCGTCCAGGCTCAGAGCCTGGTTTCAGGTACAGTAACCGATTCGAGTGGCAAGCCGCTGTCGGGAGTTTCTGTGCAGAAAAAGGGAACAAAGACCGGGAGCGTAACGAACAGTGAGGGAATTTACCAGATAAATGCATCGGCTTCTGATGTACTCACATTTTCTTATATTGGTTTTGAAGAACAGGATGTAAATGTTGGTAACAGAACAACCATTAATATATCATTAACCTCAACTTCTTCGCAATTAACAGATGTAGTGGTTATAGGTTATGGTACCGCGCAGAAACGAGACCTCACGGGATCTATATCTACAATACAAGGTAAAGAAATTGCCGATAAGCCTAATCCAAACCCGGTGGCTTCATTACAGGGAAAGGTTACCGGCCTTTCTGTTGTTAATAATGGAACGCCGGGCGCAGCGCCCGATATCAGGATCCGCGGTACGGTAAGTATCGGCCAGGTGCATCCTTTGTATGTGGTTGACGGAATTTTAAATGATAATATAGATTACCTCAACCCAAATGATATACAGTCTATTGAAGTGCTGAAAGATCCGTCTTCCCTCGCAATTTTTGGTGTAAGGGGCGCCACCGGCGCTATTGTAATAACAACAAAAAGCGCAAAGGCCGGTCAAACTATTGTAAACTTTAATACTTCCTATGGCTTTAAAAAACTGGTAAATAAAATAAAAATGGTGGATGCGGCAGGTTTTGATATGCTGTTTAAGGAAGAGAATGATAATAATAGCGCCCCAACCCCGGATTATTCTTTTTTAACCGCCAATACAGATTGGATAAATACTGTTACAAGGTCTGGCCAGTTCAGCAATAATAACCTGAGTGTAAATTCCTCTTCAGAGAAGAATAAGTTCGGTATGTCTTTAGGTTACATATATGATGAAGGCATCATCATCCGCCAGAAATTAACCAAGATGACGGTTAATGTGAATGATGAATACAAGTTCAATAAGGTTATAAAAGTTGGGTTCAACCTTAACGTGGCAAGAACCAATAACCCTTATAATGTGGCGGATTATGGTGGCGGGCATCTGGATGCACTTGATGCAGCGAGAAAAGTAATGCCACAGGTTTCTGCCGGGCGACAGCCATTCGTAGTACAAAACCCATATGGTACCGATACAATAACACAATATTTGTACTCAGGCCTGGATGTTGCTTTGCAAAACTCTGGCGTAGTGAACCCTTTGGTTCAGATTAACAACGAATGGAATAAAGTTATTAACCAGGAAATGAGGTATGTGGGGAGCATTTATGCCGATATAAATATTACCCCCAAACTTAATTTCCGTTCCACCTTCTATGCAGACC
>JAEWJV010000591.1 GCA_023386395.1 Bacteroidota bacterium | reverse complement strand
TTTTAGCGATGATGCAAAAAGCGGGAAAACACTTTGGAAAAGCAATAACCTCTGGGTGCGCAGAACATTTACGTTGAATGAGATACCCGACAGAAAATTATACCTGAAATTGTTTCATGATGATAATGTGGAAGTTTACCTGAATGGTGAGAAAGTATACAGCAGGAATGGGTGGAATAATCACAATGAATATTTTGAAATGGATGATGCTGTTAAAAGCAAGCTGATAAAAGGAAAAAATATCATCGCCATTTATGTGGCCAATACTGCCGGCGGACAAGGTTTGGATTTTGGTTTAAGTGTTGATCCCAAATCTGATCCTTCACTCAACAGTATTCAGCTTGCTAAACAAACAAGCCTGGATATGAATGCAACGCAAACAGCCTATTCATTTACCTGTGGCGCTGTTGACCTGGATGTTACATTCACTTCGCCTTTAGTGATCAATGATCTCGACCTTATGACCATGCCGGTTTCATACATTTCATTTAAAACTAAATCAAACGATGGCGGGCAACATACCGCGCAATTATATTTTGGTGCATCAACAGATCTTGCTGTAAATGTTCCCGCACAGCAGGTAACAGCGAGCCTATATACGAATGACGATCTTTCCTTATTAAAAGCCGGAACGGTTGAACAACCGGTGTTGCAAAAGAAAGGCGATAATCTTCGCATCGACTGGGGTTATGTTTACGTAGCCACTCCTTTATCTTCAAAACCAAAGCAAAGCATTACATCTGTTGATAATGGCCTGAAGGATTTTATTACCAATGCATCAGCAAAAAATATATCGACAGGTAAACAATTAATGCTGAACACTGTTTTTCCTTCAGAAAAAGTTGGAACAACAACTACAGAAAAATTGGTGATGGTGGGCTATGATGATTTATATGCCGTTCAATATTTTCATCAAAATTTAAAAAGCTGGTGGAAATTAAAAGAAGGTGTAACAATAGAAAAAGTGTTGAACAGTGCTTATAAAAATTACAACGGTATTTTATCCAGGTGTGATGCGCTAAATAAAATGATATGGAACGATGCTGTTGCTGCCGGTGGCGAAACATATGCAAAACTTTGTGTAACGGCTTATCGTCAGTCAATCGCTGCACATACTGTTACAAAAAGTCCGGATGGTGAAATTCTTTTCCTGTCAAAAGAAAACTTCAGCAATGGTTCAATCAATACGGTTGATATTACTTATCCTTCAGCGCCTTTGTATTTGGCTTATAACCCTGAGTTAATAAAGGGCATGCTGAATGGCATTTTTTATTATACTGAAAGCGGCAATTTTAAAGAAGCTTATGCAGCGCATGATCTTGGCACTTATCCAATTGCAAACGGTCAAACTTATGGTGAAGGAATGCCCGTGGAAGAAAGCGGTAATATGATCATTACGACTGCCGCACTTTGCAAAGCGGAAGGCAATGCAGCATACGCCAGGAAGCATTGGAATACATTGACACAATGGGTTAACTTTTTGGTGAAGGATGGATTTGATCCTGCCAACCAGTTATGTACGGATGATTTTGCAGGGCATCTTGCCCGCAATGCAAACCTTTCTGCAAAAGCAATTGTTGGCATTGCGTGTTATGGTATGATGGCTGATATGCTGGGCGAAAAAGCAATCGCGCAGCAATTTACGGATACAGCCAAGGCAATGGCTTTGCGCTGGATGCAAATGGCTGATGTTGGCGATCATTATGCACTCACTTTTGATAAAGGCAATACCTGGAGCCAGAAGTATAACCTGGTTTGGGATAAGGTGCTTGGCTTACATCTTTTTCCACAGGAAGTTTATGATAAAGAAATTAAATATTATCTCACTAAACAAAACGCTTTTGGTTTGCCTTTGGATAGCCGTAAAACTTATACAAAGAGTGACTGGATCATGTGGACAGCCGGTTTAACCAATAATAAAAATGATTTTGATGCACTGGTAAATCCATTATATAAATATGCAACAGAAACCCCAACCCGCGTGCCTTTGAGCGATTGGCATGAAACAACAGATGGCAGGCAGGTTGGCTTCCAGGCACGTAGTGTTGTTGGCGGCTATTTTATGAAAGTGCTGAAGGATAAGATGGCAAAGTGAGTGATAAACGGTGAACGTTGATAGCCTATAAATTTTGTTTGTAATAGAAATAAATCAATATCAACTTTTAAAAAATAATGCACCCACTGATAGATTATAAAATCACTCTTTAAAACGGGGCATCCCTCTTCATGCATGGAGAGGGAACGAGGGGGAGGGCTAAACTTTATTTTTATGTGTGATACAGACAGATTGCAAAAGCTTTTCCGGCAGATGCATCATACCGATCCCCTGATAATACGTGCGCCGGGAAGAATAAATCTTATCGGCGAACATACTGATTATAACAACGGGTTTGTGTTACCGGCTGCCATTGATAAATCCATTTATGTTGCGGTGAACAAGCGCAGCGATAATAAAATTCATCTCTACGCAGAAGAATACAACGAAAATTACATTGCTGATATTGAAAAACTGCGGCAGCCGAAATTTAACTGGAGCTGTTATGTGCTCGGTGTTGTAGAGCAACTCATAAAAAGAAATTGGGCTGTTACGGGGTTTAATATAGTTATTGACGGGGATGTGCCTGTTGGTGGCGGCATGGCTTCTTCTGCAGCTATTGAATGTGCCACAGTGCTTGCTTTAAATGAATTGTTTGATCTTAAGTTAAGCAGGCTTGATATGGTGAAGATTGCTCAGAAAGCAGAACAGGAATTCGTGGGTTTACAATGTGGCATCATGGATATGTTTACCAGTATGTTTGGTAAAAAAGATCATGTAATATGTCTTGATTGCCGCTCTTATGAATATGAATATTTTCCTTTTAAACAGGATGGCGTTAAAATTGTTTTACTGAACAGCAGCATCCGGCATTCACTTGCCTTTTCAGAATACAACAGCAGGAGAAAGGAATGTGAGCAAGGTGTGGCCTTGGTTCAGCAGCATTATCCATACGTGCAAAGCCTGCGGGATGTAAATATTGAAATGCTTGATAAATATGTTGCACAGGATAAGATTGTATATAACCGTTGCCGTTTTGTTATAGAAGAGAATGAAAGATTGCTTGCAGGCTGCATTGATCTGCAGAACAATGATATTGCTGCTTTCGGTAAAAAAATGTATGCCACTCATAAAGGATTAAGCAAATTGTTCGAAGTAAGCTGCACCGAGCTTGATATATTGGTTGATCTTGTTAAAAATAATTCCGATGTTATTGGCGCCCGTATGATGGGTGGCGGTTTTGGCGGCTGCACTATCAATATTGTAAAAGAAGATGCCGTGGAAGAACTGATCTATGATGTGCGGGAAGCCTACAGGGAAAAAACAGGTTTTAATCTTGCCGCTTATGTGGCTTCAATAGAAGACGGCGCCTGCATAGCAGAAACCGCAACCAGCTTGTATCATGAGTAGTTTAAAAAAATATTTTGCATGTTGCTTTTTTATCGCCTGTTCTTATTACTGCAATGCACAGCCGGCAAAAGATTACAGGCCATGGATAGATTCAGTATATGGTAATATTAACCGCTATTTTTATGATGCGGGCAATAAATTGTATTATGAAGAATACGCGCCTGGTGAAAAACAGGTGCATTCATTTTTATGGCCTTTATGTGCATTAATACAGGCGGCGAACGAGGCTTCTGTTATTAGTCCTTCAGTTAATTACATTAATCCTGTTGTTGATGCTATCGATCAATATTATACTACTGCAACATCATTGCCTTCTTACCAGGCTTCTGTTGTAAAAGAAAAAGCGGACGATGCATTTTATGACGATAATCAATGGATAGCTATTGCATATATAGATATTTATAACCGTACGCACAAAAAGAAATACCTGGATGCGGCCAAGGCGATCTATGATTTTATGATGACGGGTTATGATACCGCTGCCGGTGGTGGCTTGTATTGGAAGTATGCAGATAAAACAACCAAGAACACCTGCTCCAACGGCCCGGGAATTTTAATTGCATTGCAGTTGTATAAAATAACGAACGATAAAAAATACTTGCAAACCGCTTTGCAGTTATACGATTGGGTAAATGCACATTTGCAATCACCGGATGGACTGTATTATGATAACATAAAGATCCCTTCGCTTAAAATTGATTCAGCCAAATACACCTATAACACCGGCACTATGCTGCAATCAAATGTTTTGCTGTATAATATTACGCACGATAAAAAATATTTACAGCGTGCAGAAAACATGGCTGCATCAGCAACAAAATTCTTTTATAAAAAGAATAAACTACCGGGCCATTATTGGTTCAACGCAGTTATGCTGAGAGGTTATATAGAATTGTACAATGTTAATCACGATAAACAGTTACTTCATTTATGGTATGACGAGGCTGAAAGAATATGGCGGGAAGAAAAAGATATCAATGGTTTATTAGGGCGTAATGCAAAAAAGAAAAACCTTATTGACCAGGCGGCAATGTTGGAGACTTATGCAAGATTGCAGGCAGTGAGATGACTGTTTAAATAGGTAAACCCCGGGGGGTCAAAAACCATCGGGGTTTATAGCTGCCATAAAAATATGCTGTGCAGTCCACGATTAACATCTGGATAGATGGCACGACCGTGACGCTATCTGTTCCGTCGCTGGTAACATAATCATCATAAAAAAACAACGAAGTTGTTTAAATAAAATAATTATGAAGGCACACATTATTGCAGTTTTTTTAGTGCTGTTTGGAACAATAGCCAATGCACAAAAAACATTTACGAATCCTTTGCTGCCAACAGGGCCGGATCCCTGGACGATATATAAAGACGGGTATTATTATTACACCAATTCAACCGGGCACAACATTACTATATGGAAAACAAAGAATATTGCTTACCTGTCTTCAGCAGAGAAAAAAGTTGTGTGGGCGCCGCCGCCCGGTAACGAATATTCAAAAGAATTATGGGCTCCCGAAATTCATTTCTTTCAAAATAAATGGTATGTATATTTTGCAGCCGACAGCGGTAATAACAATGATCACCGCATGTACGTGCTGGAGAATGCATCGGCTGATCCTTTGCAGGGCGAATGGATATTGAAAGGCAAGCTCACAACGCCGGAAGATAAATGGAGCATTGACGGATCGGCCATTGAATTGAATGGCAAATTATATTTTATATGGAGCGGATGGAAAGGTGATGTGAATGGCGAGCAGGATATATATATTGCTGCCATGAAAAACCCATGGACGATTGAAGGTAAACGTACTTTATTGTCAAAGCCGGAATATGAATGGGAGTTAAACGGCGACTTAAATTCACCGAATGATCCTGCACATGTGAGTGTGAATGAAGGCCCTGAATTTTTATTGCACAATGACAAAATATTCTTGATCTATTCTGCCAGTGGCTGCTGGACAGACCGCTATGCATTGGGTATGTTAACTGCAAATGTAGATGCGGATTTGCTCAATGTTGCTTCCTGGAAAAAATCCGCACAACCTGTATTTCAATCTTCTGCTGCAAACAAAGTGTATGCGCCGGGACACAATAGCTTTTTTGTTTCGCCAAACGGAAAAGAAAACTGGATATTATATCATGCCAACAGTAATCCCGGCGATGGATGCGGCAATAAACGCAGCCCACGTGCGCAAAGATTTACATGGAATGCTGATGGAACGCCCAATTTTGGCGAACCGGTTGCGGCAGGAATAAAATTAAACATACCTGCAGAGGAATAAATATGGATCGTTAACATGAAAATTTTAAATGGCTGTTTGTCAGCGTATGCTTGAATCTTTTTGATATTGACAAAAAACAATTATGCGCAGCTTGCTCAAACATATTATTTCATTAAGTTTCTGTATGATAATATATGCTGCATTACATGCGCAAACCATGCTTGCAGACAGGGTTGCTTATTATCCAAGAGTAGTGCAATTGCAAAACGGAGATTTGATTGCAAGCTTTGATAACGGCAATACCGGCGCATTTTATGAAAGTAAAGACAGCGGCAAAACATGGAAGCCTGTTTCAAACCTTGAAGAAACCACCCCGCCACGCAATTGCTGCAGTGAATTGTATGCATTCCCAAAAAAAATAAGCGATAATAAGGCAGGTACATTGTTTTGGGCAACATCTGTTGGCACAGATCAAACACCAAGAACGGATTGTTCTATCCGCATTTATAAGAGCGGAGACCAGGCACGCACATGGCAATTTTATTCCACTGCGGTTGAGGGTAAGATTGGCTTATGGGAACCTGAGTTTATAGTGGATGATAAACAAAATTTATTAATGTTTTTTTCAAGCGAAGAATATAAAGTGCAAGGCTATAATC
>JAEWJV010000532.1 GCA_023386395.1 Bacteroidota bacterium | reverse complement strand
GATTATATATACCGTAAATAAGGCCTGCCATAAAGCTATCTGCACAGCCTGATTTATCCGTTATTTTTTCACTGCTGTAAGTGGCGGCGCTGTAAAAATTATTGTTTCCAAACAGCGTTGCAAAATATTCCGTTCTGTTTTTTTTAAGCAGGAAAGGATGCGCCACCACTTTGCATTCAGGAAAATTTTTTATAATTTTTTCCGATGCGTTTTTTGCCTGCTGCAAATAATTATCTTTTGTACTTATGGAATGAATATTGGCGGGCACAGGAATATTAAGCATGGCTTCTATATTCCAGATATTACCCATAATAATATCGCAGTATTGCAAAATCTGCGGCATTATTTCATTTACACTTTTACTATGTTGCCAATGCCGGACATCATAGTTTAAATCAACAGAAACAGTTATGCTCTTTTTTTTACAGGCTTTGAGCGCTTCTTCACACACTGCGGCTACATGATCGTTCAGCGACAGCGATTGTGTATTGAAATGAAACCATCGAATGCCCTGCAACACTTTTTCCCAATCAATTATCCCGGACTCCAGGTTATAAAAAGAAGAATACTCCCTGTCGAAAATAATATCTTCGTTATGGTTGTTGTTTGCTTCGGGCAAATAATACAAACCCATTTTACCACTGTGATATAATATGGTGGAAGTGTCTATTTGCAGCGAGCCAATATGTTGCATGAGTTGTTTGGATATAAAATTATCCGGCATGGCTGTGCAATAACTCACGGGAACTTTCCATTTGGCAAGCGCCGTTGCCACATTTAATTCAGCGCCGCCGGCATAAACCTGCAGGGCGTTTTTATTAATCCATTCTCCATTTTCATCGGGGCTTATCCGCAATAATATTTCTCCGAAAGATAAAATCATTATGAAAGTTTAGCTGTTCTAATCAGTTGCCGTATTTGATGATACGCATTACATTAAGGCTACTTTAAATTGAATGGTGTTTTTGCAGAAACTTTTGTTGTTTTCAGAATCCGGGCAAAGATATTTTAAATGCAGAAATCGCGTTTAAATTAAATTGCTTAATCCGGCAGCCATTATTTTAAACAAACCTTACCAAAATCTTCTTCGCTGTAAATTTATAGGCAGTAGTTTTGAACCATGTGGATGATCTGCAAAAAAGAATGGAACCAATTCTTCAGCAGCCTTACGGGCTACGTTGCGTTGGTTGTTTTTCTTTTATTGAACGGGTTGATGTTTTTTGTATTTCCCAACACCAGCCTGCTTGATTTTGGTTACGCCTCGCTTGATGGTTTCTTTTCATTAGCGCCGTGGATTTTATTATTTCTTATTCCCACTATTACCATGCGCAGCCTGGCCGATGAATATAAAGGCGGCACATTTGAATTATTAAAAACGCTGCCGTTAACATCATCGCAGATTGTATGGGGTAAATTCTTTGGCGCCTTACTTATTGTTTTGCTCGCTTTAATTCCAACAACTATTTATGCATTTTCATTGCAGCAGTTAAGTGCAGCCGGTGGTATTGATGTGGGTGCCACCATTGGCAGTTATATTGGTTTGTTTTTATTGGGCGCGGTATTTACCGCTGTAGGTTTATGTGCCAGCAGCTTTACCAATAACACCATCATTGCATTTATTGGCGGCGCATTTGTTTGTTTGGTTTTATATGCAGGGTTTGATGCCTTAAGCCAGTTGCCTTTCTTTTCAAACGGGCTGGATTATTATGTGCAGATGCTTGGCATTAACTTTCATTATAAAAGTATAAGCAAAGGCGTAATTGATATTCGCGATATCATTTACTTCCTGGCAATCATTTTATTTTTTATTCTTCTTACAAAACAAAATATTGAGAAAAGATAATGAAGCCTGTCAATCAATATTTACGCCCCAGGAATCAATGGCTTATTTTGCTGGCAGCCTTAATTGTACTTATTTATGCTTCAACTTTATTCCGCTATAGAGTTGATCTCACTGCCGAAAAACGTTTCAGCTTAAATGAATCAACCAGAACATTGTTGAACAATGTTGACACGGCTATCAACATCACCGTTTTTCTTACGGGCGATCTTCCCGCTGATTATAAAAAACTAAGTATCGCGACGAACGATTTATTAAATGAGTTTCGCGATTTAAGCAATAATAACATCCGCTTTCATTTTGAAAAACCCGGCGAGAATTTACCGGATAGCCAGCGCCTGAATTTATACGACAGCCTGCAGCGCCTCGGTGTTGTGTTTGAGCAAAACAGCGACATTGCAACGGGGAATGAAAAGGCAGTACAGCAATTAATTATTCCTTCCGCCATTATTCAATATGGAAATTACAGGCCGGTTGCCGTGGATTTAAGAAGCAGCCGCACGGTGTTTAAAAATTATAATGTGGTTGATGAAGATCCACAACCGGATAAAGAAGCAACCTTAAATGCAGCCGAGGCTTTGCTGGAATATAAATTTGCCAATGCAATAGATAAACTCACAAGAAAAGAAATTCCAACTATTGCGTATTGTATTGGCAATGGAGAAGCAGGGCCGCAATATGTAAACGATCTTATTCAAAACCTGCGCAACGATTATAATTTAGCCCTGTTTGATTTAAAACAGGCCTATCCGAATCCTGAACTCATCAATACTTTATTGATTGTAAAACCTACTATACCTTTTACAGATGAAGACAAGTTAAAGCTTGACCAGTATGTAATGCACGGCGGAAAGATTGTTTGGTGCATTGATAAATTATATGCTGAACTGGACAGCCTCATGCGCAGCCAGGCAGATTTTGTTGCCTTCGACCGCAACCTCAATATTGATGATCTTTTATTCAGGTATGGCGTGCGCATTAATGGTAATCTTGTACAGGATTTAAATTGCAGCAAAATACCGCTGGTTACCGGTTACAATGCTGATGGCAGCCCGCGCATGCAGCGTTTCCCGTGGCCTTATTATCCATTCCTTTCTGCGCCAAATAACAATATTGTTTCAAGGAATTTAGACCGCGTGCTTTCCATCTTTCCTTCAGGCATCGATACTATAAAGGCGCCCGGTATAAAGAAAACAATTTTGCTGTCAACCGATACGTCCAGCAGGCTTATAAGTTCGCCGGCTATGGTGAGCATTAAAAAAATAATGGATGATATCAGCACTAATAATTTCGCTTCTTACAATGAACATTATATTCCCGTGGCGGTGTTGCTGGAAGGAAAATTCAATTCTTTATATGCCAACCGCCTTACGCAAAGCACGAAAGATTCAGTAAGCAAAGCTTTAAACAAACCGTTTGCATCAACCAATACAAACCCCACGCAGCAAATTGTAATGAGCGATGCCGATATTGTAACCAATGCCATCAGCACCACAACCGGCCCGTTGCCAATGGGGGAGTTGCCTTACGAAAATTACCGCTTTGCCAACCGTGAATTTTTTCTCAACTGCATAGATTACCTCACCAGCACCAGCGGCATTTTTGAAAGCCGTAATAAAGATTTCACATTGCGTTTATTAGACCGCAAAAAAGTAGAAGACCAAAAAACGCCCTGGCAACTGATAAACATTGCCATACCTATTGCGTTAATCATAATGTTTGGTTTTATTTACCAGTGGCGCAGGAAAAACCGTTTTGGGGTGTAATATTGCAAGCTCATGTCACGAGATACTATCAGCTACATTGTATTCGGTGTTGTATTAATATTAGCCCTTGTTTTCGATCTTGGTCTATTAAGCAAGAAAAATAAAACCGTTACCATAAAACAAGCTTTGCTTCAAACCATTTTCTGGGTAGTGCTTGGCCTGTCATTTTTTGTTTTTATGTGGTTTGAAAACGGTAAAACCCTTGCACTCGAATACATCAGCGCCTATTTAATGGAATGGAGTTTAAGCATTGATAACATTTTTGTGTTCATTCTCATCTTCACTTCATTCTCCGTAAAAGAACAATATTATTCCCGCGTGCTGCTGCTGGGCATATTGATGGCCATTGTGTTTCGTGTGATATTTATTACAGTGGGCGTTGCGCTTGTAAACCGTTTTGAATGGCTGCTGTATATTTTTGGCGCTTTCCTCGTATATACCGGCTTCCATATGTTTAACAGTAAAGATGATGAAGCCTTTGACCCCGAAACTTCCAAAGCTTATAAGGCTGTAAAAAAACTATTTCCGCTTACCAACAGCGATGGCGGCGGCAAACTATGGATACGGCAAAATGGCAAACGCTATTATACCACCCTGTTTGTGGTGGTAATGATGCTGGCTTCCATTGATCTTGTTTTTGCATTGGATTCTATTCCCGCGGTAATGGGCATTTCACGGGATAAGATGGTGATCTATACGTCCAATATTTTTGCCGTGCTTGGCTTAAGAAGTTTATTCTTTTTGTTGAAAGGAGCTGTTGCCAAATTCGATTACCTGCAGGAAGGCATTGCCATTGTGCTGGTATTTATCGGGCTTAAAATGATTGGCGCACAC
>JAEWJV010000476.1 GCA_023386395.1 Bacteroidota bacterium | reverse complement strand
ATTTAAATTGTTATGTATGGCAACATCATTCCACTTTAATTACCTGTGTTCCCGCACTCACCCCGTTTTCATTAATCGCCTCTATCTGGAAATAATAAGGTTTATCCCTTTCCATGGCGGAAAAATAATATTCGTTTGTATTATACACCATAATGCTGGTATATAATTTATCGGGTGCAATACCGGTGTAAATATTATAAGCGTAGGCGTCATTGCTTAACTGCCATTTAAGCCAGCTATTTCTTCGTTCGCTGTCACCGCGCAGCACTACAAAATGTTTAACCGTATCGGGTTTAGCGCCGCTGCCGTTTCCAAACACACGCAGCCCGCTTATGGCAAATTTGCCATTGGCTGTATGAATGTTCTCAAGCTTGATATAACGGGCTAATGCCGGCTCAGGCAATTCAACATAATCATGCGGCACATCGGTTTTATTGTTGCTTTTATCAATCAAAACATTCCATATTTTGCCATCTAATGATGTATATAATTTATATTGATGATAGATAGTTGTGCTTTTGCCCAGTATATTTGCATCCTGGTCGGCATAATTTATCTGTATAGCTTTAACCGTGTCGATGGTTCCCAAATCAGACTGGATCCATTCGCCTTTACCGGCTGTTTTGGCGCACCAATAGGTTTTGATATTTTCATCCACTGCATTGTTGGCTTCATAATTTCCAAAGGTGGATGAAACAGTTACCGGTTTATTATAGTTCAGCAGCATCCAGCCGGTAAAATTTCCTTTAATGTGGTCTTCATTTTTGTGCGATGGCAAATACGTTGGATAATCCCCGAAAGCGGTATTGCAGTACGCTACATCATCTTTATCAAAACCGGCAAGCCATATACCAATGCGGCGTTCAAAATTGTTTTTCACATTTACAATCATAGTGCTTACGTGCCACCAGTTGCCATATACATCCTGGTAGGTTGCGCCATGGCCTGCACCTGTTGCAAAACCGCCGGGCTTAAATGAAAAAGGATTATGCAATTGGTAAGTGAAAGGGCCAAGCGGCTTATTTCCAACATATACACCATCGCCATAACCACTGAACTCTGTGCCCGGCGCACCATATTGCAAATAGTATTTGTTGTTATGTCTCGTCATCCATGAACCTTCAATGAATGGTTTTAAAAAAGTATTATCATGATATTCGCCAAATCGTTCCCACCCATGAATACTATCATTTAAATGCAACAACTCTTTCCGTTCGCCGATGGGTTGAAATGTTTTCCTGTCAACCTCCTGACCGTAAGTTGGATAAGTATTGCTTGATCCGAAATAGATATACAATTTGCCATCATCATCCGCTAAGAATGCCGGGTCCCAAGCGCCAACTTTGAATGAATCAACCAATGGCTTCCAGTCGTCAGCCGTTGGGTTAGTGCTCATCCATAACGTAAAAGCCTGTGTATAGGTAGAGCCGATGACGATCATGGTGTCGTGCAATACGGCAACAGCCGGAGCGCATAATTCATCATATACATTGGCATCGGGTTTTAAAAATTTGCGCGGTATGAATTTCCAGTTCAGCATATCGCTGCTCCACCAATAACCCCATTGATTGGTAGAGAATAAAAAATATTTATCCTTATATAAAACAATAACCGGATCGGCGGTTGCCCTATGCCTTCCCTGTTCCGAGAAATTTGGAATAGGGGTGAACCCATAATCTATATTGATAGGGTTGCAATACGTTTTTTGCTGTGCCTGCAATGAAGAGGTGAGCAAAGTAAAAACCAGTAAAACAAATATTCTGTTCAGCATAACAAACAATTTATTAGTGGTATTGCAGTGGCCAAATTCTTCAGGGCTCTTTCCATCTGCTCAAGCCGGTGAATTTAAAATATCAAAATAAACTTTTTTATGTTTACTTTTAATAAGGATTCACCGTCCAAATACCATCTTATTGCTAACAATTAAAACACCTACTATGGCATTCTTTGATTTCCTTCACATTTTCGCCGATTTATTCAATGCTGCAGAAAAAGCATGGAAAAAATTAGAACCTACTGTACAGGATGCATTGCTTGATGGCTCAGGCATAATAAATGTTATAAGCCAGAATTTAGAAGCAACACCGGAAGAATTATTTGAGCTTATTCAGAAAAAATTTCCTAATATATCAAAGGAGAAATTAGCTGGAGGTTTAAATAAAGTAAGTGATGGCTTTAAGCTTTCGCAGGATATTGAAACGCCTGATTTGCTTACTACTGTCAAAAACCTGCAAACGTATTTTTCGGGCCTGCATGGCAAGTTCTGGGAAAGCGCTACTTCGATAGCTGCGCAGGTACTTTCTACCATTTTCTCGCCAGACGATACACCGTTTGGAAAGATTTCAACGCTGATTGAATTTGTGTACAGGAAGAAGATAAAGAAGTAAACGGCTGTTATATTAACAGTAATATGTACCTATATAGTGAGTGGTGAGTAAAATAAGAGCCTTTGATTTATCACTCACAACCCACTACTGGTTAACTTAAGGCTACATATCACTTACGGAATCCGAATTCAATGGCTATATAGGCGTTGTAAAAGAATTTCTTTGCTTCGGCATCAACCATTATAGGCATGTCTTTGGTATAAAATTCTGCGCTTACGCCAATTTCAAGCGCAGATAATAATTCATTGTACCGGCCATAATCAAAGCGCAGGCCTGCATGCGCCACAAGGCCAGGCACAAATTTCATTTCTCCAAAACCCTTGGTTAAACCAGCGCCGGAAATGGGATAGTTAAGAAATACAGTATCAGAAGGCCCCTGGTATTTTACGTCCATTGTTTCGCCGGTGTTAGGATCGTAGGCCGTTACGTAATAAGGTTTTAATAGTCCTGCAGAAAAACCGCCGCCGTAAATAGCAGAAACGGCCACACCATTTTTGGTGCCTTTGCCGCCAATAAGCCTTTGCTGCCCAATACCAATGTTTACATTATAAAATACATTGCGCTTGCCATAAATAAAGGAGTTGCCAACCGGGTAACCGGTATAGGGATCAGAAGGTGTTATTCGTTCTTCTTTATGGCTTTTGCGTTCACCTATTTCAACAAACCAGGTATTGGTTGTATTAATGGTTTTGTATTTACCATGTTCATATATGGCAGCCCATCCATCCGTATTCAGTTTAAAGCCAAAAAGAGATTGCTTATTATAAATTAGTGCACCTTCTTCTTCGCGTTTAATAAGGTCTGCTATATGCTGCCTGCGTTCCTGTCTTTTAATATCTTTTTCACTTTCAGCTTTCTTTTCTTGCTGCTGTGCAAAAATTTGTCCTGTAACAATAAAGCAGAGTGAAAACAAAATTATCTTGCGGTACATGTGTAAATTGATAATCGTAAATTTATAATAAATATTGTGTAATGACATCTGAAATAATTTATAAAGGCTCGTTAAGAACAGAAGCAAAACACCTGCAAAGTAATACTATAATTGAAACAGATGCGCCAACCGATAACCAGGGGAAAGGCGAAAGATTTTCACCCACCGATTTACTCGCTACTTCTCTGGGTAGCTGTATGCTTACCATCATGGGTATTAAGGCAAGGGATATGAATATTTCGCTGGAAGGAACGGAAGTAAGCATTCAAAAAAATATGAAGTCCGAACCAAGGCGTGTGGGTGGCATCGATGTGCGCTTTGATTTCCCGGCATCACTTACGTTAGATGATAAAGAAAAAACAATTCTTGAACGTGCGGCGCTCACCTGTCCCGTTGCCAAAAGCATTCATCCCGATATTGAAATGAAGGTAGATTTTGGATGGAAGAATTAAACTTCCAAAGTTTTTTGCATAGAGAATAAGTACCTCTGTTAGCCCAGTGTTCTCTGTGGGATATTATTTGAATCACTTCTGAAAAATATTAACGTATTAAAACCAGCGTTCCCTGTTTTTTTAAAACTGATCCGGTGCTTGTTTTGCCTTCAACCATCCACACATAAGTGCCGGAAGGTTGCGGAACACCATTTAAATTTCCATCCCAGCCGGCGGAGATGTTTTTTGAAGAATACATAACCTGGCCCCATCGGTTTACAATATTAAAAAACATGATTTCAGTTATGCCTACGGGAATAATTTTAAAACGGTCATTTAAGCCATCCCTATTTGGTGTAAAAGCAGTGGGTACATAAATTTCCGGGCCTTTAACCACACGCAGGTGCAAAGTGTCTGTTGTGGCGCAGCCCACATCTGTTGAAGCTGTAAGAATGTAAGTAATATCAGCATTAAGCGTGGCAACAGGGTTTGCTATGTTTGGATTGTCAAGTCCTGTTGGTGGCGACCAGTTATAATTAATACCGCCACTTGCCTGCAATTGATAAGGATAGCCTTGTAAAATAGTTGAATCCCTTCCTGCATAAGCATACGTTCCGTAAATGATCACAGGTTTTGTGATGATATCTGTAATGCATCCGTTAGCAGCCTGCGCTGTAAGCGACACATTATAAGTACCGGTATCGGCAAATGCATGTTGTAGTGACGGTTTCGCTGAGAAATTATTATCACCAAAATTCCAATACCAGCTATTGATAGGAGTAGATGGTGTTAGGTTTTCGGACGTAAAATTCACCGGTGTATTTTTACAGGCGTCTTCTTTTTCAAAATTTATTTCAGGCGCTTTTAATACTGTAAAAGTTTTTGTTGCCGTGTCTGAAGCGCAGCCTTCTTGTGTTTTTACATAAAGCTGTACAGTGTATTGGCCCGCTTCATAGTTAACGGGTAAAGGATCAGGCAATAATGAAGTAGTGCCGTTGCCAAAATTCCAGTACCAATAGCTCTTGGTGCCAACATCCAGGGTAGTGGCATCAGTGAATATAACATCACTGTTATCACATATTGGTGAGGGCGCTGTATTAAAACCTGCAACAGGATAACTGCCTACCGTTATTTCCTGTTTGGTAGTATCTGATGTGCAGCCGTCGCCACCCGTAATATTTAAAGCCACTGTGTATTTACCCGGCTTTTCATAAATATGCGGTGGTGGATTTTTTAAATCCGAAGTTGTACCATCACCAAAATTCCAGCGCCAGCCTGCAATGTTGCCAAAGGATACGGAACTATCAGCAAAAGCAAGCGGTGTGCCTACGCAGGTATTGGTATAAGAAGTAAGGTTAAATTTTGCATCAAGCGAAGTGCACATTCGTTGCAGGTTAACCGAACCGCCTGTTGCAGAAGTAAAGCCCCAGTAAACCCTAGGGTCGTTATTAAAAATAGTTGTAACCAAATCTTTTTCCAATGCTAAACGCAAAACACCATCCATTTTAATAATCATAGAATCAACGGATGGTTTCCAGTTTATTTCAAGCACATGCCACTGGCAATCTTCAATATTAGCATTGCCGGCAAGCGCCTGTACAGGACCGGCGAGATTGTTTGATGTAGTGTGATCAACATCTCCATTTGCCTGTATGGCAATATGATCGTAAGATGGATCGCTTTGATTAGCGTTTTGCCAGGTATCAATTGTAACGCCAATAGAAGGCCTGATATTTTGAAAGCCCAGTCCTTCGCCCGTAGAACCAAGACTTGTACTTACAGGCTGCAAAACAAACGCAATGCCATCGGCGCCATTTGCATCTATACAACCCAGGTAAACATTAAAGAAATAATCAAACGGTTGGGTGAGGTCAATTTTATTTTTATTCCATATTGAGCCGGATTGCGTTGGCGTTTCTGTGGTTAAGGTATAACAATGGCAATCATCCTGCTTTGCAGAACCATTCAGCACATACGGATTTTGAGCAGTAGCTGCTAATCTTAAAATAAGTAATAAACAAGCAAGCGGGATTTTTTTCTTCATCATTAGCCATGTGCTGCACTGCAATTTATTTGCAAGACGGATATTGCTTTAATCGCATTTAATTTTTAAATGGTTATGCGGAAGATGAATACCATTTTTTTTATACTATTCTCCGCGCAGCAATTTAACACCAACAGCGCAATCGAGGCATTTCTTTTTTATGCAATAAGTATTTTTTAAATGAAGCAAGGCCTGGCTGTGCAAAGCATTTTGATTGGTAATGCCGTAGCTTTTCCATTGTCTTGTGATCGTATTTTGCTCAGGCTCTAATTCCATTATCCAGTTAAGTGATTTTTCTTTCCAAACATTATCATTTTTGTTGATAGCATAAGCAAACATTACGGGTACAATAGTGTTGATGATGATATGGTGAATAAAAGTTTTGCCTACAGACTTTTTAATGTAAACAGCTTCATCTTTTAAAGTATAATGATAATGCCAGAAATCGTTTGCCGTAACATCAAACCACTGAAAAATCTCACCAAGTTTTTTGGCTGATTTTATTTTGGAGAATAAATGGCTGGATTGATGGATGAGCATTGCCAGTTGCGCTAACCTTAATGTTGGAAAATTAGAAGGCCGCATTCGCAGGAACGCAGGTATTTTATTTACAGGTTGCAGCTTGTATTTTTTTGCAAGAAAACTGTATTCTTTTTGCAACAAAATTGGATAGCCATCTTCAAAATCGCCATTCAGCAAACCAGCCTGCCCGAGCAGTAATGCTTCCAGCTGGTGAATTTGATTTTTGTGTTTTGCCAATAAATTTACCGGTAAAGATTTAGCGATTTGTTCAAACATATCAGCATTCACTTTCATGCCAAAGCTGCGGCATAGGCTTATCCAGAAAACTTCTTCCCAATTATTATTGTTCTCATTCAGCCATTGTTTTACTGTGTTTGATTTTTGTTGCAGCCTTTCGGTTATCAATCTTTCCTTCCATCCAAGCCAGGCTATTTCACTTAAAGCGGGTAAAGAAAATGCACAGGCAATTTCATCGGCGCTGTGCATCAAATATTCAAAACGCTGAAGCGTAATTTTTGGAACAAGTGATTGAAGTTCCAATGTGGCAAACGGCTGATTGCGGGCATCAAAAATTGCTTCGTCATTCAACCATACAACATGCAGAATGATGTTGCTGTAATTTTTGTCTAATGAATGATTATGCTGATGCCAGTGCGAAGCACAAACATGCAATTCTACATTGCCAACCCAAAGTGTATTATCAATTTTTATTTTGGCTTCCGAAAAATCAGGGCCTGCGTTCCGGTTCAGATTGCCCGGGTGTATTATTTGCAAATTCTTTCCGTCTGAAGTTTGCAGGGCAGATTGGTTAAAATACCTGAATTGCCAGATGAATTGCAGCAATCTTTCGTTCATGGGGTTTACAATTGCATGAACAAGTTACAAAAATCATTGGCAAAAGCAAAAACGATTTATGTATTATAAGGCGGTTGTAAAATGTTTCAGCTGTTGCAATACACGGCTTACGGGCAAGCCCATTACATTATAAAAATCGCCATTGATAGATTTTATACCGGTAACACCAATCCATTCCTGTATGGCATAAGCGCCGGCTTTATCATAAGGCTTGTATTTATCAACATAAAAAATTATCTGCTCATCTGTAAGCTCATGAAAGAAAACATGTGTAACATCTGCAAAGGCTATTTCTTCATCTTTTTTTAATAATACAACACCTGTAATTACCCGGTGTTCTTTACCTGAAAGGGAACGCAGCATTTCAATAGCTTCATTACGGCTGGCAGGTTTATTAATTACTTTGTTGCCTAAAACAACAATGGTATCCGCTGCCAGTATTATAGCATCGCTGTTTAATTTTTGCTGAACGGCTTTGGCCTTATTGCGTGCAATGAAAACAGGAATTTCTTCAACGGGCATACTTGTTGAAAAGCTTTCATCTGCATCGCTCGTTACAACATCAAAATTTATTTCGGCCCATTCAAGCAATTGTTTTCTGCGCGGTGATTGGGAAGCGAGAATAATTCTAAGTTTATTATCAGGCATAAATTTTAAAGAATATCATGGAAAGAATGCCGGTAAACATTACAAGCTTAACCATGGTGCTGAGTTTATGAAAATCCCCAGGCGTTGATGCTTTAAACAATTTTTGAAATATGTTTATCAGCGGCAGTACAATAAGTATAAAAGAATAAGCAATGGCAAACCACCAGCGCAATTGCAGCATGTAAATCATTACCACAATTAATGCCAGCACCAGCACCATAAACCATACGGCCAGGTAAATTTTAGAGGCATTAAAGCCCCAAACTATCGGCATGGTTTTACAACCGTAGCGCCTGTCGCCTTCCACATCTTCCATGTCTTTAACAGCTTCGCGGATAAGCGATATGATAAAAGCAAAACCGGTATATAAAAAAGTAACGCGTATTATTTTATGAATGTTTGCATCGCCGGGATTAAAAAAGAAAAAACGGGCTTCGCACCAGGTTACCACGAGCACCGTCCATGCAGTTAAAACGGAGATAATGATATTGCCGGAAAGCAGTTTCTTTTTAAGCGAGATTGAATAAACGAACAACAGTAAAACACACACCAGGTTAGAGAGGCCGAGCAGGGTTACATGTGTGCTGAAGTCGAGGTAAAAACCAATAGCAACACCAACAAAACTTAATGCCAGGTGCCAGGCAATGGCAGAACGCCGCTTGATTATTTTTTGAATGATGAGTCTTTCGGGTTTATTAATGCGGTCAATATTCAAATCAAAATAGTCATTGATAATATAACCGGCGGCTGCAATTAAAACTGAAGACAATATTAATAGAGTAAAGTGCAGCGGATTAAGGCTTGGCCTGCGGCCGGCAGCAGCCAGTAACGGCTGCAATACACAATACATAAACAGCAATTGTGTAATGGCTATAAAAATTAAATTAGGCCATCTTACGAGGCGGAAAAATGCAATTACTTTTTTCAGGATGAATGCTTTGGCTGCAAAATAAATTAAAAGTATTTAAGCGGACTGTATGTTCGTGTCGGGCCGCCATTTACCCTGCAGTTTCATTACTTTTTCAATCACATCGCGCACACAGCCTTCACCGCCTTTAAAAGAAGAAACATATTTTGAAATGGTTTTCACTTCGGCCACTGCATCGGCAGGGCAGCAGGCGAGGCCGCAATATTGCATTACATCTATATCCGGAATATCATCGCCCATGTATAGAATTTCTTCTTTTTTAAGGTTGAACGCAGCTTCAAGCTCTTTTAATTTTTCCAGTTTGTTTTCTACATTCATATAAACATCTGATATGCCAAGGTTTGAAAGCCTGTTATTTACCTGCGGCGATTTTCCCCCTGAAATAATAAATATCTTATAATTTTTCTTTACGGCGAGTTGCAGCGCGTAACCATCTTTCACATGCATTCTTCTTGCCATAAGACCATTTTCCAAAACTAATAAAGTGCCGTCGGTTAAAACACCGTCAACATCAAATACAAATGCATTAATACTTTTAAAGATGCTTAGCATTAAAAAAAATTTGTTCAAAACTATGCCTGTAAATTTTTATAAAAGAAAGCGGGTTAAAGAAAAATAAAAAAAAGTCAAACTAACATTTGTTCGGATTATAAAATATTTATATTTTGCGCTTGCTTTTGACGTTTTAAAAGTCAATCGGTTGCTTGCTCATAACAAATCCCGTCGGTTCCCCGACGGGATTTTTTTATTAAAAAATTTGGGTGGAAAAAAACAGCCCCTATCTTTGCAGCCCTTTAGGGGAAATAAAGGGAGTTTAGCTCAGCTGGTTTAGAGCATCTGCCTTACAAGCAGAGGGTCGGCGGTTCGATCC
>JAEWJV010000451.1 GCA_023386395.1 Bacteroidota bacterium | reverse complement strand
AAATATTGCAGGAGGTTTACGCATAGAACATCCATCAACAGACCTTGCAATTATTTGTGCCTTACTTTCTTCATACGAAGACGCCCCGCTTTCGCCCAATATTTGCTTTGCAGGAGAAGTGGGTTTAAATGGAGAAATAAGAGCTGTAAACCGCGTTGACCAGCGCATTGCCGAAGCCGAAAAGCTGGGCTTTGAAAAAATATTTATTTCACCTTTTAATAAAAAAGGGCTCGATAAATCGCATTATAAAATTGAAGTGACTGCTGTGAGTAAAGTAGATGAATTATACCGGCTGCTGTTTAATGCATAAATATGATTTCAATCAAAAATTATATTGATGATTTTCTGCATCTTTTCTTTCCGCACAACTGCGCGGCATGCAGCACAGATATAATTAATAACAATGATATCTTATGTGCTGAATGTTTAAGCTCTTTACCTGAAACAGGATTTTTTCTACATGGCAATAATCCCATCGAGAATATGTTTTACGGAAGGATGAAAATAGAAAAAGCAGGTAGCGCTTTTTATTTTACAAAAGATTCGGTAATCCAAAACGTAATTATTCAGCTTAAATATAAAAACAATATTTCAGCAGGTAAATTTTTAGGAAAGCTGCTTGGCCGGCAATTAGCAGCCTGCAACAGGTTTGATGATATTGATATAATCATACCAATGCCTTTGAATGAAAAAAAATTATTTAAGCGTGGTTATAATCAGTCAGCAGTTATTGCCGGTGGTATTGTTTCGGTTTGGAACAAACCCGTAATTACAAATGCTGTTGAAAGAATTTTATTTACCGAAACACAAACCCATAAAACGCGCATTGACCGGTGGCAAACCATGGAAAATGTTTTTGCAGTATCGCAGCCGGAAATGCTTGCAGGCAAACATATTTTGCTTTTGGACGATATAGTTACAACCGGCGCCACCTTTGAAGCCTGCGGGCAGGCCATATTAAAAATACCCGGCACTTCACTAAGCCTCGCATCAGTTGCCTGCACTATTTAGCACTATTAACAGAAGGCAACCATTAAATTCATTATCGCGTTTATACGCTGGTTTAACAGAATTTTTATTATCAAATAGAGATACCTTTGGTCAGTAAAAAATTTAGTTACCATGAAAATACTTCTTCTATCGTTAACCTTACTTGTTATGTCTTCATTCAACACACCTGTAAAATCTATTTACAGTTTTAAGATTAAAGCGCTTGATGGCAGCACCATCGATTTTTCAAAGTTTAAAGGCAAAAAAATATTGGTAGTGAATACCGCTTCTCATTGTGGTTTTACACCTCAGTATGAAGGGCTTGAAAAATTATATGAGGAAAATAAAGACAAGCTGGTTATTGTAGGCTTTCCATCCGATAATTTTGGCGGACAGGAATTTCAGAATGACGATTCCATCAGCAGCTTCTGCAAAAAGAATTTCGGTGTTACTTTCCCGCTTACTACAAGGGTTGATGTAAAAGGTGATAACACAACGCCTGTTTTTAAATACCTCTGCCACAAAGATGAAAATGGCGTGCTGGATGCAACCATTTCCTGGAACTTCAATAAATTTATTATTGACGAAAACGGAAATTTATTACAGCATTTTGATAGCAAGGTTACACCGGACAGTCCTGAACTTTTGAAATACATTAATTAATAATCAATCCTGTTGTTTAAATAATAATCCCCGCCTTGTCTGGTCAGGCGGGGATTACTATTTATGGAATATAGAGTGTTCTTAAGAAAGGCAACATTCAATAATTTTCAATAATATTAATGATATAAAGCTTTGGCGTGATAATAACTGCGACTGAAGAAATATTTAAGGCCAATGTTTATGGATTGCAGTTTGTCTATTTCAGGTATGCCATCACCTCCGGGCAGCATATTGGTAAGCGTGCTTTGAAATATAGCCGTTACCTCAAACTTTTGCGATACGCTTAAACCTACGCCCGCATTTAAGCCCCAAACAGCATTGGCAATATCCGATCTGAATTCGCTTTGCAGGTTAATGCTTCTTCCAAAATTAATTTTATGGCTGTCATCTTCAGTGCCTACTACTATCTGAGCACCGCTTGAATCTTTTCCGTAAATTGTTGATTTCCGGCGAACCTTGCCGCCAATGCCTATTTGCGTAGTGGCGCCGCCATAAACTCTCAGTGCCAGTTGTTTTGACAGCGGGAACTGGTATCCTATTCCAAAAGGAAAATTAAGAAACATCGGCTTATAATCATATTCTGATACAATGGCCCTTGATGCTGTGGCGCCTGAAGAATCCCGGCCATATCGCTGTTGGGAAATACCTGCTTCAATAAATACAAGAAAGCCAAACTGGGTATGATATTCTGTGCCTACAGATGCCTGCCAGCCATAACCGAAAGTACCATCAACTGTTCCGCCCGGGTTCCTGGATACATGAAGATTTGTTGCATTACCGCCTGCCTGCGCATAGAATCCAAATTGTGCCTGAATAGCAGAGGAAATAAAAATTCCAAATGCTAATAGCCAATACTTCATAAGCATATTTTGTGCAAATAAAAGACATTTGAACTTGCTGACAGGCATCAATCCTTCATTTTAATAATTAATATGCGCTTGCAAAATGTAAAATAATAGCTTTAACATTTCCGAAGGTTTTCGTAATTGGCAAATCTCTATATATTTGAACTACTAAAATTTTCGTAGATATAAAATTACAGGTTATGATTAAGACATTAAGATTAATAATGTTGTTTGCTGCAACTTCATATTTTGCTTCCGCCCAGTCCCAGCCCCCATCCAAAAATAAAGCAACCAATACCGGCAGGCAAAATATCATCATTCAGAAAAAAGATTCAACCAAAGAAAAGATTACCGTAGTCATTGATGGCAATACTGTTACTGTAAATGGTAAACCCGTTAATGATTTTAAAAGTGATGATATAAATGTTATTCAGCAAAAAATAAAAGACGGCAATTTCTTCGTGTATAGAGACCATTCAGGCGCTGCAACTGTGGCACCGGCTGCACCGCAAATGTTCGAGCTGAGAAAAGAAATGATGCGCAACGTAAAATCAAACAGCGCTTTTCTTGGCGTAATGACTGAAAAAAATGACCAGGGTGCAAAAATTACGGATATAACCGAAGGCAGCGCTGCAGAAAAAGCCGGCCTGAAAGAAAACGATATTATAACCAAAGTTGGCGATGATAAGATTACCAGCCCTGACGACCTGTATAAAGCAGTTGGCAAACATAAGCCCGATGAAAAAGTTACTATTACTTATTTGAGGGATGGCAAGCAGGCCACTGCAAATACAACCCTTGGCAAGTCCGATCAAATGCGCGTTTTTTCATGGAATGCCCCCAATACAGATATGGATGTTTTCAGAGACTTTGGCGGCCCGCGCAACTTCGCTTTTTCATGGAATGATAAACCCCGCCTCGGCCTTTCTGTTCAGGATACTGAAGAAGGCAATGGTGTAAAAGTGCTTGATGTGGATGATGAAGATTCACCCGCAGCTAAAGCAGGTTTAAAGGAAGATGATATAATTACCCAGGTAAATGGCAAAGCCGTAAATTCTACAGATGATTTAAGAGAAAGCATAAAAGAGCTTAAGAAGGGTGATACGGTTAAATTAACTTATAAACGCAATAATCAAACGCAAACCGTTGATGTTAAAATTCCAAAAGATTTAAAAACAATAGACTTATAATTTTCATTTTTCTCATGTGCAATAAACCGTTGTTTTCTAACAGCGGTTTTTTATTGCATGTAATACGATTATGCTTTTAAAGATTGGTGTTATTCTTGTTTATCTGCAGCATTGCTAACTTCTAAATACTTTTTATGAATGAATTTTCACTTGGTAAACTTTACCTGGAAGAACTTGAAGCGGAAATTAAAGCAAGCCGCAAATGCCTGGAGCGTATTCCCGGCAAATTGTTTAGCTGGAAGCCGCATGAAAAATCAATGGAACTTGGTTACCTGGCTTTGCTTGTAGCTGAAATGCCACGCTGGATTGCAGCTATGGTGAAAGATGATGCAATTGATTTGGCAACATTTAAACATTCACCTCCAAAAACAACTGAAGATTTGCTTGCGCAGTTTGATGAAAATATTAAAATGGCAAAAGAAGCTTTGCAAAATGTAACGAACGAACAATTGGATGAAACCTTTTCATTAAAAACAAACGGCCAGGTTATTTTTAGCTCACCTAAAAAAGATAATGTAAGTTCTACCATTAACCATTGGGTGCATCATCGCGGACAGCTTACAGTTTATATGCGGCTGAATAATATTGCCGTGCCGAGTATTTACGGCCCTTCGGCAGACGATAAAAATTTCAGCGGCCCAGGACAATAACATGCCCGACGCAATGCACTATCCCATAACACGGGAAATAAACTTTATATTTGTGAA
>JAEWJV010000430.1 GCA_023386395.1 Bacteroidota bacterium | reverse complement strand
GCGATATACCTGCAACAGCGTTTATATAAATGATTGTTTCATCCATTGTATAAACGCCTCAGATTTTAGAGAAAATAAGTGATGAACAATTGCCGCCAAAACCAAATGAGTTGGATAAAACATGATTTACTCCAAAACCCTTTGCGAATTTAGTTTCGGGTGCAAAAGGGAGTTCTTTCATCTGTGTTGTAAAACGCAGGTTAGGATAGATAAAACCATGTTGTATGGCGAGCATGGAAAACAAAGCTTCAATACCACCGCTTGCGCCCAACGTGTGCCCGGTAAATGATTTGGTAGAACTCATTTTGGGATAATGCGGATCAAAAATTTCTTTGATCGCCGTTCCTTCCGACACATCATTATTCTTTGTGCCCGTTCCATGCAGGTTGATATAATCAATATCCGATGGCTGCAAACCGCTTTTTTGCAAAGCGCCTTTCATTGCGAGGAACGAACCTGTGCCTGACGGTGAAGAAGCCGTTTGATGATAAGCATCGTTGGCATTGCAATAACCGCTCAATGTGCAAACAGGCTGCACATTTAATTCATCAGCAGCCTTTTCAGAAAGCAGTACAATATAACCTGCACCTTCACCGAGGTTAAGCCCTTTGCGGTTTTCATCAAAAGGCTTGCAGGCTTCATTATCAAGTATCATTAAACTATTAAAGCCGTTAAGCGTAAACCTTGTTAAAGCATCTGTGCCACCTGCAACCACCACATCAAGCAGATTATTTTTTATGAGCCTGGCGCCAAAAAAAATGGCATTGGCTGACGAAGAACAAGCCGTGCTGATAGTGGTAATAAAATCTTTAATGCCAAGCGCATCTGCCATCATTTTTGTGACGCTGCCGCATTCATGATCTACCACATTGCGCAACCTGCCTGCTGTATGATCTTTTGAAAACAATGCATAAAAATCTTCGGTTTTATCCATGCCGCCAACAGAGTTTGCAGAAACAAGACCTGTCCGCAAATGTTTAAAGTTTTCAATGCCAGCATTACGCAAAGCTTCTTTGGCCGCGATGGTTCCAAGCAATGCAGTGCGTGTTGTGTTTAGAGGAAGTTGTGCCCATTCAGCAAGCGTTTCATTACCGGCTTTTACTTCTGCAACCGGCAATGTTTTTTTATGGATTGAAGAAATATGTTGCATTTCTCCAATGCCTGCATGGCCCGTTTCAAGTGCAGTTATGCATTCGGCGATATTGTTGCCAATAGCTGAAATAATGCCGGCGCCGGCAATATATACTTTACTGCCCGTTTGCATTTCCGGGCTGGTGTTTAAGAATATAATCCGCCATCGTGCTTACAGAGGCAAATACTTTCGGGCCGTCTTCAGGATTGGCTAATTTCACTTTATATTCCTGCTGTAACAATACAATCAATTCCAAAGCGTCTATGGAATCCAGGCCAAGGCCTTCCACGAAAAGCGGCTCATCATTTCCGATATCTTCAGGGCCGATTTTCTTTAAATTAAATTGTGCAACAATCTGTTTTTTCAGATTTTCCATTAACTGCTCTTTTTCCATCCTCGTTTATATATGGTTAAAAATTCTGCGGCAAGATAAATGTGTTTGCCGTTTTAGAGAAATTGAATGTACGACTTTGCAATTATTGAGTTTAAACTGTAGTTATTGCCGTTCCGGCTGAAGGTGTTAATACATAAATTGTATGCTTATTTATACCAGGTTTATTTTTTAAAGGCGATTAGCTATTCAGGCAATTCGTTGTGGTCCCGCCAGGACTTTAACCTAATTTATTCCATTTTGTCATTTCCTATAAATTACCTCTGAAACTATTAATTACAAAGGGTTTTCTTTATCTCGTTTTATCACCGAATTAAAAATAAATAAAGTTTTAGGGACACTTTTAGAGACACCTGCTTATCTTTACAGGAATAAATTCAAAGTGTATGCCTCGTAATAGTTCAGTTAACTTTTACCTGAAACCAAAAGATGCGGAAGGCAAGTGTGTCATCTTTCTTCAATTTAAATATGCCGGTAACAGATTAGTGTTTTCGTTGGGCCAAAGAGTAAAACCAAATAACTGGAATGCAGCCAGGCAGCGCTTAAAAAACAACAAGGAAACAACCGCGGATGGAAAGTTTGCATTGAACGATTTACTTGACAGTCTGGCAAAAGAATGCGAAAGGGCTTATAACATTGAAATGAAGAATGGAATACCGGCGCCGGCAACCCTCAAACAATACCTCCAGGATTTTCTTTACCAAAATCATAATGACGATGATCCTGATAAACCAACACTGTTTTCTTTATTGGAAAGGTTTATCTCCGGAGAAATTAAATCTGCAGGCAAGGATAAAAGTGCTAACACTATAAAGACTTATAAAACGCTGCAAGGCCATTTACTGGAATACCAGCAAGTGAAAAAAGAGAAAATTGATTTTGATACTGTAACGCTCGATTTTTATTACAAGTTTGTTTCATTCCTCCGCAACAGGGAAAATCATAAATCAGAAATTTTAAGATCGCGGACCGGCGACAACAGAAGCAAGCGGGTATCTGACTTAAACGACAACTCCATTTCAAAGGATATTAAGATACTAAAGCTCATAATGGGTGAAGCAGTTGATTTAGGCTATACAACCAACTTGCAGTTTAAGCTTAAAAAGTTTGCTGTTACCTGGAAAGAAACTGATGCAGTGTATTTACCTGAAAAAGAAATAATCAAGCTTTATAAAACCAAGTTTGAAAACAAGAGATTGGAACAGGTCCGGGATTTATTTGTGTTCGGTTGTTTTGTAGGGCTGCGGTTTTCCGATTACAATGACATCAAACCGGAAAATATTGTGCAAATAGATGGAGATTATTTTATTAAAATGGAAACCAAGAAAACAAAGGAGCTTGTTATTATACCCTGCAATCCAATTGTGCTTGACATCTTCAATAAATACCGCAGCAACCATAACAGGTTACCAAAATCACTGTCAAATCAAAAATTCAACGATTATATCAAGGAGGCCTGCAAACTGGCAGGAATGACAGAAAAAGGCCGTTTATCTACTTCACCGGAATTGGAGCTTTGGCAATGTGTTTCATCCCATACGGCCAGGCGCAGCTTTGCAACCAACTATTACCTGGAAGGTTTTCCAACAATTGACCTGATGAAGATCACCGGGCACAAAACAGAGAAAGCATTTTTGAAATATATCCGTGTTACGAAACTTGATACCGCTAAACGATTGAGCCAGCATATAAAAAAGAATTGGAGTGAAAAGATGCTGCGGATCGCCTAAAATTTAAAAGGTCGCAATTTGCGGCCTTAGATCAATAAAACATTAAAAACAAATGGCAGATAATAGTACACCACAGAATAATGAGATAATTTTTTATGCCACTCCTGAAGGCAATATCAAAGTTGAGGTATTGTATAACGATGAAACTTTTTGGCTTACACAGAAAAAGATGGCTGAATTGTTTAATGTGCAGGTGCCTGCAATCAGCAAGCATTTAAAAAACATTTTTGAAGAAGGTGAACTTGAGGAAAAAGTGGTTATTTCCATTTTGGAAACAACCACCCAACATGGCGCCATCGCTGATAAAACACAATCTAAAGAAACAAAATTTTATAACCTCGATGCAATTATTGCAGTTGGCTATCGCGTAAACAGCTACCAGGCTACACAGTTCCGTATTTGGGCCACTAAAACGCTGCGGGAATACATTATAAAAGGTTTTGTACTGGATGATGAACGATTGAAGCAAGGCAAACGCTTTGGTAAGGATTATTTTGATGAACTACTGGAACGCATCAGGGAGATACGGGCAAGTGAAAGGCGCTTTTACCTGAAGATTACCGACATATACGAGCAATGCAGCATAGATTATAACAAGGATGCTGAAATAACACAGAAGTTCTTTAAAACCGTTCAGAATAAACTGCATTGGGCAATCACTGGTAAAACCGCAGCAGAGCTTATAGCAGAAAGAGCAAGCGCCGGTAAGCCAAACATGGGC
>JAEWJV010000369.1 GCA_023386395.1 Bacteroidota bacterium | reverse complement strand
CCATGATACGAACCTCGCCCGTACGGCCAATTACAACCTGTATTTTATTGCCTTCGTTGTTTACTGCCTGAACACTGCGTAAACCGTCAAAATGAATGGTACCATCAAATTTTGCAGTTAATGCAGATTCAATGGAAGCGCCACCTGCAACACCACCAACGTGGAAGGTACGCAGGGTAAGCTGTGTACCCGGCTCACCAATTGACTGGGCTGCGATAATGCCCACTGCATCGCCGCGTTGTGCCAGGTAACCGGTAGCAAGGTTTTTACCATAACATTTTACACACACGCCGCGTTTGCTTTCGCAGGTTAATACGGAACGTATTTCAACGCTTTCAATACCTGATTCATCAATGCGTTTAGCAACTTCCGGAGAAATTTCTTCGCCTGCATTAATAATCAGTTCGTCAATATGCGGATCATATACATCATGCAATGAAGTACGGCCCTGTATGCGGTCGGCTAAAGATTCAATTACTTCTTCATTATCTTTTAAAGCAGATGTTGCAATGCCGCGCAATGTGCCGCAATCTTCTTCAGATATAACCACATCCTGTGCCACGTCCACCAAACGGCGGGTTAAATAACCTGCATCGGCTGTTTTAAGGGCGGTATCGGCCAAACCTTTACGGGCACCGTGCGTTGAAATAAAGTAATCTAACACGTTCAACCCGCCTTTAAAGTTGGACAGGATCGGGTTTTCAATTACTTCAGAACCGCTTGAACCGCTCTTTCTTGGCTTGGCCATTAATCCGCGGATACCTACAAGCTGTTTTACCTGCGTTTTAGAACCACGGGCGCCGGAATCAAGCATCATATAAACTGAGTTGAAACCGTGTTTATCTTTTGCCATTTCCTGGATCAATGATTCGGTAATGCGCATATCCACGCGGCCCCAAATATCAATAACCTGGTTATATCTTTCGTTATTGGTGATAAGGCCCATGTTATAGCTCTCGCGAATGTCTTCCACTTCAGATTTTGCGTTTTCGATCATTTCGTTTCTTACATCAGGAACGATCAAATCATTTACGCTGAAGCTTAAACCACCGCGGAAGGCCATGCGGAAACCAAGTGTTTTAATATCATCAAGAAACTTGGCTGATTTTGGAACGTCAGTAATTTTTATGATATCGCCAATAATTTCACGAAGATTCTTCTTGGTAAGTAATGCATTGATATAACCAACCTCTTTTGGAACGAATTGGTTAAACATTACACGACCAACAGTTGTTTCAATTAGTTTTTTAACTATATCGCCATTCTTTTCACGCACTTCTGTACGCACTTTTACTTGTGCATGAAGGTCAACCTTGCCTTCATTGTAGGCGATCATTACTTCTTCAAGGCTGTAAAAAGCCTTGCCTTCTCCTTTTACAGGTTCTTCCGGCGTACTTTTTTTGCCCTTTGTAATATAGTAAAGGCCCAATACCATGTCCTGTGAAGGAAGGGTGATTGGCGTACCGTTCTGCGGATTAAGAATATTGTGCGAAGACAACATTAATAACTGTGCTTCCAGGATGGCAGCATTGCTCAACGGAACATGCACCGCCATTTGGTCACCGTCAAAGTCAGCGTTGAACGCTGTGGTTACCAACGGGTGCAATTGTATGGCTTTACCTTCTACCAGTTTAGGCTGGAATGCCTGGATAGAAAGACGGTGAAGCGTGGGGGCGCGGTTAAGCATAACCGGGTGCCCTTTTAATATATTTTCAAGAATATCCCAAACAACAGCATCTTTTCTGTCAACCAATTTCTTGGCAGATTTTACTGTTTTTACAATACCCCTTTCAATTAATTTTCTGATGATAAACGGCTTGAATAATTCCGCAGCCATATCTTTTGGCAAACCGCACTCGTGCATTTTTAGCTCGGGGCCAACCACGATTACAGAACGGCCGGAATAGTCAACGCGCTTACCTAAAAGGTTCTGGCGGAAACGGCCCTGTTTACCTTTCAGCACATCGCTTAAAGATTTTAAGGCACGGCCGCCTTCAGCTTTCACCGCGTTTGATTTACGGCTATTATCGAACAGGCTGTCAACCGCTTCCTGCAGCATACGTTTTTCGTTACGTAAGATTACTTCAGGCGCTTTAATTTCCAGCAAGCGTTTTAAACGGTTGTTACGGATAATTACACGGCGGTAAAGATCATTCAGGTCAGAAGAGGCAAAACGGCCGCCATCCAAAGGAACCAGTGGGCGCAATTCCGGCGGAATAACCGGTATATATTGCATTACCATCCATTCCGGATGATTGCTGATTCTTGTACTGGCATCGCGGAAAGCTTCCACAACGCTTAAGCGTTTTAACGCATCTGCTTTACGCTGCTGGGAAGTTTCGTTAGCGGCTGCATTACGCAAATTATAGCTAAGATCATCCAACTGAATGCGCGCCAATAAATCATGTACGGCTTCCGCACCCATCTTGGCAATAAATTTCTGCGGGTCTTCATCCGGCAGGTATTGATTATCTTTTGGAAGATTATCAATTATATCCAGGTATTCTTCTTCCGTTAAAAGATCGCCGGTTTGCAAACCTTTGTCTTCACGAATACCCGGCTGAATAACTGCATATCTTTCATAATATACAATTGTTTCCAGCTTTTTAGAGCTTACGCCCAATAAATAACCGATTTTGTTGGGAAGGCTTTTGAAGTACCAGATGTGCACTACCGGTACCACGAGCTTAATATGCCCCATTCTTTCACGGCGAACTTTCTTTTCAGTAACCTCTACGCCGCAACGGTCGCAAACGATGCCTTTGTACCTGATCCTTTTATACTTGCCGCAGGCGCACTCGTAATCTTTTACAGGTCCGAAAATGCGCTCGCAAAACAAACCATCGCGCTCTGGTTTGTAGGTGCGGTAATTGATAGTCTCAGGTTTTAAAACTTCACCAAAGCTGCGTTCCAAAATACTATCGGGAGAGGCAAGACCAATAGTTATTTTAGAAAAATTGGCTTTAGGACGATTTTCTTTTTTGATAGCCATATTGAAATTTCAATTTTTCTGATGATTTGTTTTTTAGTTACCGGCTTTGGTATTTCATGGCATCACGGTTGTGTCACTCCCTTGAGCAACATAATTTTATTCAGCTATTGCCAAATAACAATTAATAGTTTGTGATGATGTAAAAATGAAAGGCGAAAGGCGGTTAATGCTCCAAAAAACATAAGTCGGCAAAGGTAATATAATTTGCCAAAAAAATTTGTTTTTATTGCAAAACCTTCTTAAAATTTAGGCCGAAAGTAATTTTTTAGTTTCTCCGTTGAAGCTAACTTCATTCTCCTGCCGGAAAATTATGGTTTAAATACTGTTAAAAATCTAAGTTATTCTTACTTTACTTTGATAACAGGGTCTTAAAAACATGAACAAAATACTTTTACCATTTATAATACTTCTATTTTCTGCTACTATTGCAACCGGCCAAACCACTCAGAAAAAAATGAGCCCCATCCAAAAGGACCAGGCCGCCAAAGCCGATGTATATATCACCAACTTAAAAAAGAAGATTTCAGACAGCACTCAATTTGTTATAAAAGATACCGCCTCTATTGCCATCAGGCAAGAGCGAAGATGCTGGTTTAAAAATAAAAAAAGCTCCTGACGCAGGAGCTTTTTATGCAGTAAGAAATATACTTACTAACGGAATTTCTCTTTTGCAACAGCACCTGTAAAAACCGTTCTCGACTGGATTTTCTTATTAATCGCCCTCACATTTTTGCTAACAACCGAATTGGATATATTGCCAGCTCCATTATCAGCATAACCAAATATTCCCGTTTGAATATAGGTAAGCACGGAATGCAGGCAATTCTCTTCTGTATCCCCCCAATCTTTATCCAGCCCGTCCCAGGTGGGATGATCTATGGTAAAACCATCAAAATAATTGCCATAGCCATCTTTATTAACCGTTTTGAATGAAATAGGGAAAGTGTACCAATCGCCCACAGGAATCGGGAAGAAACCTACCGGCTTACCATAGGTATTATACGCCGGGCCCACCAATTTTTCCTCCACGAATGGCTTCAAAGCATTTATTAATAACTCACTGGCTGAGGCAGTATTATCTGAAACAATAAAATAAATCTTACCAACATTTACCGTTCCGAGCTTTTTATACAATGCTGTGGTATTATAATCAGTATAATTGGCATTAAAGGTTTCTGTATACATTACCTGGTTGTTGCTGGCCACAGGTGCCAGGTAATTGGCTAATTTTTCCGCCATGCTCACATAGCCGCCGCCATTGTAACGAAGGTCAACAATCACCTCACTTACATTTTTAGACTGAAAGTTGCTGAAAATCCGGGCAAACTCAGTATAAATAGCCGTTGTATCGCCAAGAAAAGAATTGAGCGCCAGGTAACCCACCTGTTTGCCGTTTACAGGGTACACAGAATCTGCAAATATGGGGTGCGTTTGATAAGTACCCGCATGCAGCGTAAGCTCCGTTTCACTGCCATCGGGTTTTTTAAAAGTGAAATTGGTGCTTTCACTGTAAAATACAGCATCTACGATACGGTTAATGGTAGTTTCATTTGTATCAATCTGCGGGTTGCCGTTTATTTTGATTATCTGCCAGCCTCTCTTTATCCCGGCCACACCGGAAGGCGATGCAACTTCAGCAAATTTCACCCGCAGGTCTGTTGGTGTATTAAAGAATATGCTCATGCCGAAATCTTCTGCCACGCCGGTACTTACATTATCCCATTCATCCTGTTTTATTGCAAAGCTGAAGCGGTCTACCGGGTCTGTAAACCCTGTTTCATGGCTGTACTGCCGTATGGCTTCCATTTCTTCAACCG
>JAEWJV010000340.1 GCA_023386395.1 Bacteroidota bacterium | reverse complement strand
TCTCAAAACTGGCTGGAGCTTGAGCGGTTGAACATCATACATAAATCAACATTGCAGGACAGTGTTTTTGGTCTGGGATCAGCTTTGAAGGGAGATCTGATGAACACAAACATGGTAAGAGCAGTTGGCCCCAACAGCGTTTTTACACTCGATCCATACTTGGATGCAGGCCTGGGGAAATCAAATGAAAAGGATGGTATATTGGTAAATTTTGGCGCCGGTGTAAACATGCAAGCCGTCTTCAATAAAAAGCTGTCATTCAACCTTGGTGTAATTACCAACCTGAATGAATATCCTCAATATTTAGATAGCGTTATTTATACAAAATATAACCGGTTTGATCCTGCATCAGGCAGGTATATTATCCCGGGAGAAAATTCGGCCAAACTTACAAAAGGCAACAGGTTTGCCTATACCAATTTCAATTTCAATGTAACTTATACGCCTAATAACCACCTTTTAATAGCCGGCGGTTATGGTAAAAATTTTATTGGGGATGGATATAGAAGTTTATTATTGTCTGACAATGCCAACAACTATCCTTATGTGCGTTTGCAGGCGCGGTTATGGAAATTAACCTATAATGTTTTGTATAATCATTATACCAATAATTTCTGGTATGAAGTGGACGGAAAGCCGCAGCCTAAGTACAGCACCATACACTATCTCGGCTTTAATACGAAAAAACTGCAAATAGGCGTGTTTGATGAAATTACCTGGATTGCAAAGGACACAAATTTCAACAGGGGTTTTGATGTGCAATACCTTAACCCGATTATTTTTATGAGGCCGGTTGAGTTCACACTTGGCTCTCCCGATAATGCAATGATGGGCTTTAATATAAAATACAAGATATATAAAAAGGGGTTTGTTTATGGCCAGGCGGCTTTAGATGATATCTTTATAAAAAAATCGCTGGATAACCATTCTCAATTCTACGGCAATAAATATGCTTTCCAGTTAGGTATATGGAATAAAGACATTTTTAATGTGCAGGGCTTATCGCACCGGCTGGAATGGAATAGTGTGAGGCCTTACATTTATGGTCATGGAGTGGGCAATAATATCAGCTTAAACTACACGCATTTTTATCAATCACTCACCACGCCTTTTGCAGCCAACTATAACGAAGTTATTTCGCTGTTTAATTATGCTAATAAACGGTGGTACGGTTCGCTTGAAAACCTTTATACAGTGCGTGGAGAAAACCCGGGCGTTCCCTATAATAATGGCGAAGATTTATGGGGCGGCGAACAAAACATACCGCAATTCGGCACCAAAACAGGCCAGGGTATTAAAACAAAATATTCTTACAACAAGCTTATTGCAGGCTATCTTATAAACCCCGCAAACAGGCTGGGTGTTCAGGCGAGTATTGCCTACCGCAGCCGGAAGTCTTCCATTGTAAACCAGTCTGAATTTTATTTTTCTTTTGGTATTAAAACCAGTCTTTACAATCTTTACCACGATTTCTAATAATCGTTACAGCTAATGCGTTTTAGTTTTTCCTATAACAAAAAGAAAGTGCTCCAGGCATTGCGCTACCATTTTATTGCACAGCGGGAAATAAAGTTATTGTTCATTGTTATTATTCTGTTCGACATCATTTCCGGCGTATTATATTTTTCGGGAAAAATACATCCACAGCCATTTTTACTGGGCGCTTTTATTTGGTTTTTCTTTCTCATTTCTTTCTGGTTTTTAATGCCGGCCATTGTATATAAACGTTCGCTTACTTTCAAAGAAAGCTTCACTATTTACTTTCAGCCCTCCTATATAGCCCTGGAAAATAACAAAGGAAGAGTGGAATGGGAATGGAACAGGTTCAGCAATTATTTTGAAACGCCTTATTTTTTTCATCTTTATTTTTCGCCAAAATCCTTTTTCCTTGTTCCGAAGAATGATCTTGGGAGCGATGAAACATCCGGCGTGAGAACGCTGCTGCAGGATAATATCAGGAAAGGAAAATCATAGGTCTTTTTCCATCAAATAATGCGGTATTGACACTTCAATAAATTCCTCGCTCATAATTGCATACCCAAGTTTTTCATAAAAACCCGTGGCAGTTTTACGGGCATGCATAACCATCTTTTTATAACCCCTGTCCCGCGCTATATTTTCAGCAAACTGCAAAATAGCCCGGCCTACGCCTTTTCCTTGCAATCCCGAGATCACAGCCATCTGGCGCAGGCGTAAAACGGTTGGCGCACTTTCCGTGAGAAGGCAGCAGCCTTCAAGTTTATCTTCATCAAAACATCCTATTAAAATATCGCTTTCTTCTTCAGCCAGCTCATCATCGCTAAAATTGAGGCCAAGTGGCTTACGTAAAAGTAATTGTCTCAATGCGATCATTTGTTTATAATCGTCAGACCCATAGTCAATCACTTTTATAGCCATACACTTTTTGTTTAAGAAAGAAAGTTATAACAAAATTTAATTTTATAACCCGGTATAAACGGCAGCAAAAAGATGTTGAAATAAAACTAAAACAAAAATTATCGAAAAAATTTATTTTTAGGTAAAAATTATATTTTTGCCCCGTAACAAAACTTTTTAAAATGTCAGACATCGCTACCAGAGTTAAAAAGATTATAGTAGATAAATTAGGAGTTGAAGAAGCTGAAGTAACTAATGAAGCTTCATTTACGAATGATCTTGGAGCAGACTCTCTTGATACAGTTGAGTTAATTATGGAATTTGAAAAAGAATTCAATATTTCCATTCCTGATGAGCAGGCAGAGACAATTACAACTGTTGGCCAGGCTGTAACTTACCTGGAAGAACACGCAAAATAATTTTACTCGTTACTAAATTTAATGCGCCTGTTATGTGTTTGCATAACAGGCGAATTTTTAGTTTTACCCCTCTAACAAATGCCAAAATACGATAGGATTGTAATAACCGGAATGGGCGCCTTAACTTCAATTGGCAATAATGTTAATGAATATTGGCAAGGTCTCATAAATGGTGTTTCAGGCGCTGATTATATTAATACTTTTGATACTTCAAAATTCAAAACGCAGTTTGCCTGCCAGGTTAAGAATTTTGATCCGCTGAATTATATCGACAAAAAAGAAGCCCGCAAATTAGATCCTTACGCACAGCTTGCCATAGCCGCCGCAGACGAAGCAATGGCTGATGCCGGCCTTGAAACAGAAAATTACGATCCGGACCGCGGCGGTGTTATTTTCAGTAGTGGCATTGGCGGATTCCTTAGTTTCCAGGAAGAATGTATAAATTATGGTACCAATGACAGAACGCCGAGGTTCTCTCCTTTCTTTATCCCTAAGATAATCTGTGATATAGGCGCAGGCCATATATCCATAAGATACAATTTGCGCGGGCCAAATTTTGCCGTAGTGAGTGCCTGCGCGTCTAGCAATAACGCCATGGTTGAGGGTTTATATCATTTACGGCTGAATAAAGCTGATTTTATCCTATGCGGCGGTTCAGAAATGGGTGTTTGCGAAGCAGCCTTGGGCGGCTTTAGCTCTATGAAAGCACTCAGCGAAAGAAACGATGATCCTAAAACCGCAAGCCGGCCCTATGATAAAGACAGGAATGGCTTTGTAATGGGAGAAGGCGCAGGCATCCTCGTGCTTGAACGCCTGGACCATGCCTTGAAAAGAGGCGCCAAAATTTATGCGGAATTAGCCGGAGGCGGCGCTTCTGCAGATGCCTATCACATTACCGCACCGCACCCTGAAGGTTTAGGTGCAAAAAAAGTAATGATATCTACATTGGATGATGCTGATATGTCGCCTTCTGATATCGATTATGTGAATACACATGGCACATCTACGCCGCTGGGCGATCTTGCTGAAGTAAAGGCCATACAAAATGTTTTTGGAGAACATATCAAAAGCATCAACATCAGCTCAACAAAATCTATGACAGGGCATTGCCTTGGCGCAGCCGGCGCCCTCGAAGCCATTGCCTGCATAAAAAGCATAAACGAAAGTATCGTACCGCCCACCATAAATCATTTTACTGACGACCCTGAATTTGATACCAATATAAATTTTACTTTTAACAAGCCGCAACGCAGAAAAATAAAGGCGGCCTTAAGTAATAATTTTGGCTTTGGAGGCCATAATGCCTGTGTTGTTTTTAAAGAATATATACCGTAATATTTGATACAATATTTGTTTAAATCAAGCAAAACAAGCCGCCTTGAAAAGCAGCTTAAAAACGTGCTTGGCATAAAGCCCGGTAATTACTTTTTATACTACACGGCATTAAGCCACCGTTCAGTAAAGGAAAATGCCGATGAAAACAACGAAAGGCTTGAATTTTTAGGCGACGCTGTTTTAAGCGCGGTTGTTGCAGACTATCTCTTTAAACGTTATCCTTATAAGGGCGAAGGCTTTCTTACTGAAATGAGGAGTAAGATGGTTAACCGGCAGCAGTTGAATGATATCGCGCTTAAGATGGGTATAAAAAAACTTACCCTTTATAATAAATTCGACAATTTTCTTAAAGGAAGCCAGATTTTTGGCAACACGCTCGAAGCGCTTGTGGGAGCAGTTTATTTAGATAAAGGCTATAAAAAAACCCAGCGCTGGATTATACGCCAGATTATTTTGCCTTATGTTTTTATAGAAGACCTTGAGCAAATAGATATCAATCTTAAAAATAAGCTCATTGGCTGGGCCAGCAAAAACGGCAAAAAACTGGAGTTTGAAACTATACATGAAAAACTGGATGGCAACAGGCGTGTTTTTACCATTGCCGTGGTGCTGGACGGTAATGCTCTTTCCCAGGGAAAAGGTTATAATAAAAAAGACGCCAGCCAGTTGGCAGCTCAGGCAGCAATAGAGAAGCTTGGACTGTAAGGCATATTCCTGCTCTTTTCATATCTTCAGCCTTCGTTTTAATCAAAAAATCCTCTATGAAAGCAATATTATCCGCACTCATTGTATTATTGCTATTTATAAACTGCAACAAAAATTACCAGCCCCGGATAATTGATGATAACCAGCCCGGCGGCGAAGACACATCTGGTGTGCCATCTGATACAATCCCCGGCATGGCATACGATACAGCTTCATCCATCCCTTTAAACGATCTTGGTAAAAACCTGTATATGGGTTATGTGGGAGGATTATATCCTAACGGTTTGAATGAACCTTTCGGGCAGTATGCGCAGGATTTGCTGGAAGCCAGTAAAGCTATCGTTCCCAGGGATGAAAACGGCAATCCTTCCAGCGATGGTTATATTGTATTTATTTCACTGGGTGCAAGCACCGGTGGCAAAAATATGACAGCGCTTATTGATAAAACAAAAGATAACCCTGCTGTAAATCCGAGACTTAAGATGATGAATGGCAATCAACCTGCAGGCCGGGCACCGCTTTTTATTATTGCCGACAGCACATCAGACTATTGGACGCATGTGCTGGATATAATTAAGTTGCACAATTCAACTCCTAACCAGGTACAGGTAGTGTATCTGGAAACTGACGACAGCGTAACAGCGAGAACATTCCCTGAAAGGCCTGATCTTATCAAACTTAAAATTGAAACCTGCATGCGCACCATGAAAGCAGTTTTCCCAAACTTAAAAGTTTTATATGTTTTAGGCAGGCCGAGAACGTTTAACATTGGCCCTGCCTGGAATACGGAGCCCTCACCCTATTATTTTGGATGGGCATGCAAATGGGCTATTGAAGACCAGATTAACGGAAAGATAGCCTGAATTATACCGGAGAAAAACCATTAGCACCCATGATTACCTGGGGGTTTTATCAATGGGCCGATTCGCTTCCCCGCAAAACCGATGGCTTTTACTGGAGAAGGACTTTAAGCAGCGATGGCTTGCATGCCAATGATGAAGGCCAGGATTCACTTTCAAGCCGTTTTCAGCAATTTTTGTTTAGCGATCCCTATGCAAGTTTATGGTATGCCCGCCATTAGCTGGTAAAAGAAATGGTTGCTAAGCTCTTTATTATTGCTTCTTATCACTATTTTTAGGCCTGGCGTTATTATTATTTAAACATTCAACATGAAAAAACTCTCCTTATTAATCATTGGCCTTTTTTCCGGCCTGGTTTTTACACAGTCTAAAGCCAATACATTATTCGTGCAAAAAGATACAGCAGTTAATGAATTAACCCCGCAGGAAAAGGCTGACGGATGGCAGTCGCTTTTTGATGGCCAAACACTAACCGGGTGGAGAACATTTAAAAATAAACCAGGCGGCTGGAAAGCCCAGGATGGCATGCTCTGCAGTTTTACAGCAGATAACGGTAATGCTGACCTGATAACTGATGGCGCTTACAAAAACTTTGAGCTGAGCATCGACTGGAAAATATCTCCCCAGGGCAACAGCGGTATCCTGTATCTTGTAACAGAGGATTATGACCAAACATTTTTAAGCGGCCCTGAATACCAGTTAATAGATGATGATAACTTTCCTGAAAAAATAGAAGAATGGCAAAAAACCGGCGCCAATTATGCCATGCAGCCACCTTCCATTAAAGCCGCCAATAAACCCGGCGAATGGAATACAACAAAAATTATTGTAAAAAATGGTAATGTAGAACATTGGCTCAATGGCAAAAAAGTGGTGTCTTATACTTTGTGG
>JAEWJV010000317.1 GCA_023386395.1 Bacteroidota bacterium | reverse complement strand
GATAATAAGGTAAGCGGCTCTGCAGAAGTTTTGCCAACAAGGGCGCCTGTTTTATACGGAATCTTTCCTATGTAACCGCTAACCGGCGCTTTAATTAATGTATAACCCACATTAATCTGAGCAGCGCTTACCATTGCTTTGTTTTGGCTAACGGCAGCAACAGCGGCATCATAATTTGCCCTCGCGGTTTTTAACTGCACATCAGATATAACATTGTTATCAACAAGTGGCGTTAAACGATCCAGTTCAACTTTCGCTCTTTGCAATGTTGCTTCAGCAGATTGTAAACTTGCTTTTGCATTATTAAGTTGCTCAATGTAGGGTGCATCATTAATTTTAAATAATGGTTGGTCTTTTTTTACATAAGCACCTTCATCCACATACATTTTTTGCAAATACCCATCTACCTGCGGCCTTATTTCAACATTAACCTTACCTTCTATTGAAGCAGGGAATAATTGATAAGTGGTAGCCGATGCTGCCTTTACAGACATCACGGGCAATTGTGGCGGCGGCATAGCGCCGGTGGCGTTTTCTGCTGCTGATTCATTGCAGCTATACGCAATACCTATAATTATTGCGCCCGCAATTAAGATAAACAGTTGACTTTGGATAATACCCTTTACTAGACGTATCATACGTTCAGATTTTAATTGTTTGTAATTGGTAAGAAAATCGCAAGAGTGCAACGCAATGTTGCAATGGTTTAACCGGTGTTGCTTTGCTTATTCGTTGTTATCAACGAGTGTTTCAGGTTCAATGCTTAACAACAACAACATCTTTCTTTAAGCAATGAGGTTAACAATTCCATTTCGCAAAAGTAGAAAAGGTTATTGCGAAAGCTATTTACTTAATCAAGGGAATTATTGCACTTTTAAAGGGAATTTCTTTGAAATAACAAAGGCGTTTGGCCTGTATGCCTTTTAAAGAAGCGGTTAAAATAGGCATCATCTTCAAAGTTCAGGTGAGCTGCAATTTGTTTTGCATTAAGCTCTCCCCAAAACAGCAAACGTTTGGCTTCGGTGACTCTTTTTTCGTCAATCATCTGCTTGGCTGTTTTACCAGTTACCATTTTAATTGTATCATTCAGGTGCCCGGGAGTAATGTAGATCATATCAGCATATTCAGCCACCTGCGTTTTGTTTAAATAATGATCATCCACCAATGTTCTGAACTGTTGCAGGATTTTATTTTGCGATGCATTCATTATTGCAAGCTTTGTTTTACATGTGCCCAGTCTTGCTGCAGTAATTAAGAATGCGTTTAGAAGGTTCCTGATCACTAAATCCTTTTGATGCCGCAGCTCTGCAAATTCCTGCTGCATAAGGCTGGCATACGTTTTCAGTTCATTAAAATCTTTATTATCTATTACAGGTATCACTATCTGGTTGAACATGCACTCCCAGCAGGAGAGCGTTGTTCTTACATCATTTAAAAGATAATCCTTGCTAAAAGCAATATGGATCATCTTAATATTCTTGTGTCCTGTTAAATGGTCAACCTGCTCTGGTGATGAGAATAAAACAGCAGGAGCTTCCACTTCATATTTTCTGAAATCAACATTGCCGCTTATCTTTCCTTCAAGCAACAGCGCCACCTTATGACCGATGTTGCGGTGCGGCACTTTCATGCGCGAAGGAATATTTTTATCATCCATTATCTTAATAACAAAATCAGCATCAGGCATGCATTCCTTCCAGCTCAATACAGGAATTGATGAAGTTGTGCTCATAACAAAAATTTTAGCGAAACAAATTAAACCAACAAATTTAGCTAACAGAAGACATTTATATGTACGGTAAAACATATAAACTTTAGAATCATACATAAAATTTATTGTTCTATTTTAGTACGGCTGTCTATATAGCAATAAAATTTCCGGCTGTAAGAGTTAGTAGCTAACATTGCAGCTTATTTAAGTAAACAAAATATTATGGTGAAGGATAAAGTTTGCATTGTTACCGGCGCTGCCCGTGGAATTGGCGCAGCCATTGTAAAAAAATTAGCTGAAAACGGCGCCCAGGTTGCCTTTACATATATAAGCGACAGCAGTGCTGAAAGAGCTGCTGTCCTGGAAAATGAATTAAGTAAAGACGGTATAAAAGTGAAAGCTTATAAAAGCAATGCGGCCGATTTTGCACAATGCGAAGCTTTAGTGAATGATGTATTGAAAGATTTTGGAAAGATTGATGTATGCATAAATAATGCAGGCATCTCTAAAGATAATTTACTATTGCGCCTTGCACCGGACCAATGGAATGATGTAATAAACGTAAACCTCAACAGCGTTTATAATATGACCAAACAGGTTATCCGCCCGATGATAAAAGCAAGATCCGGCAACATTATAAATATGAGTTCCATTATTGGTATTCGCGGTAATGCAGGGCAGGCAAGCTATGCCGCTTCAAAAGCCGGTATTATTGGATTTACAAAATCTATAGCGCTTGAACTTGGCAGCCGCAATATCCGCTGCAATGCTGTTGCACCGGGTTTTATAGAAACAGATATGACACACTATTTAAAGGAAGGTACTGCTGCTGATAATTTTTTAAAAGATATTCCGCTCGGCAGGTTTGGCAAGGCCGATGAAGTGGCTAACCTCGCCCTTTTCCTTGCCAGCGATATGAGCGCTTATATAACCGGGGAAGTTATAAGTATATGCGGCGGGTTAAGCATTTAGGAGTATTGTGTTTTATTGTTAAGTTTCGCGCAGTTTTTTGGTTGTTTTCTCATTGTGCTTTTTATTTGCAACTCCAAATGAAGGTTAGAAAAATCATAGCGGTTATATGTTTGGTCGTGCTTTGCACGCAGGTTATACCATTACGCCAGATTGGCGCTATGCTTTTTAATAACCAGATTACGGAAGAACTTACACATAGCTCAGATTATGGTAAAAGGATTAGTGGTGAAAAAGAAGCGCATCATTTCTTTGCTGTTTTAAACATAACTGCTAAAGAACTTACCGCTACCAACAACCTTAGTATTTATTCCCGCTCAGCTTTGGTTAAGCTGCATATTGCAGAAGTACCCACACCGCCTCCCAATATTTAGTATAAAGCATCATAACGATTGTTGCAGCCGGCGCCATTGCCGTGTATTGTTATTATTTATACTAAATCAAGAAAAATGAAAAATATTTTCAAGAATTTTGGTGCTGATTTTTCAGCATCTGTTGTTGTGTTTTTAGTGGCATTGCCATTATGTTTAGGCATTGCCCTGGGTTCAGGAGCGCCCTTGTTTTCAGGATTAATTGCAGGTATTGTTGGTGGTATTGTTGTGGGAAGTCTTAGTGGCTCGCAATTAAGCGTTAGCGGCCCGGCTGCAGGCTTAACGGCTATTGTTGCAGCAGGTATTTTAAAGGTTCCTGCGTTTGAAGCTTTCCTGCTTTCAATAATCATTGCAGGTATTGTACAGATTATTTTAGGCTACATAAAAGCCGGCGTATTTGGCGATTATATTCCCACAAACGTTATTAAAGGAATGCTTTCTGCCATAGGCATTATTCTTATCTTAAAACAAATTCCACATTTATTTGGTTATGATGCAGATTTTGAAGGCGATTATGCTTTCGCCCAGCAGGATTCAGAAAATACCTTCAGCGGAATATGGCATGCTCTTTCAAAGATTACGCCGCTGGCAATAATTATTGGTGTCGTGGCATTAGGCATACAGGTATTTTGGGATAAAGTATTGGTGAAAAAGGGAAAATTTTTCAAGCTTATTCCTGCGCCGCTTGTTGTGGTAATTGCCGGCGTGCTTATGAATATGTTTTTATCAAATGGCAGTTCATTGCAACTACGCGAAAACCAGTTAGTGAATATTCCTTCGGCTGATGGTGTAGGCGAATTCTTTTCATTCTTTATGCTTCCTGATTTTAAATATTTGGGCATGCCTGAAATATGGATAACCGGCATTACCATTGCCATTGTTGCAAGCCTTGAAACCATGCTTAATATAGAAGCTTCCGATGAACTTGATCCTTATAAACGGGTAACGCCAAAAGACAGGGAATTAAAAGCGCAGGGCATAGGAAACCTGGTAAGTGGCTTAATTGGTGGTTTGCCTGTAACATCTGTTGTGGTAAGAACATCTGCTAATATAAATGGCGGCGGCAGAACAAAAGCAGCCACTATTATGCATGGGCTTATGCTGCTGCTTGCAGTGGCTTTAATTCCTTTTTTAATAAATCTTATTCCATTGTCTGCGTTGGCAGCGGTGCTTATTTATACCGGCTATAAACTGGCGAAGCCTTCTTTATTTAAAGAAATGTACCGTGGCGGTTTTGATCAGTTTGTACCTTTTGTGGTTACCATTACTGCTATCATTTTCACGGATCTTTTAATAGGAATAGTAATAGGTATTGGCGTAGGCCTGTTCTTTGTATTGCGCAGCAATTTTAAAACATCTTTCTTTGTTGTGCATGATGACAGCAAATACCTGTTTCGTTTGAGAAAAGATGTATCTTTCCTGAATAAGCCCCTGCTTAAAAACAAGCTGGAACAAGTGCCGGAGAACTCGTCTGTTTTAATTGATATTTCAAGAGCCGATTTTATTGATAAAGATGTGATAGAAGTAATTAATGACTTCTTACAGCATGCGCCGCTCAAAAATATTAAAGCACAGGTTAAAAAAAGCCCGGCAAAAGCAAAGCATGCTAAATTGAAGGACCAGTTAAACAATCAATTAAATTAATATAAAATGACACCTTACGAAAAGCTACTACTGGAAAATAAAGGCTGGGCGCATGAAATGATAGAAGAAGACCCGGATTATTTTTACCGCCTTTCAAAGTTGCAAACCCCTGAGTTTTTATGGATAGGCTGCAGCGACAGCCGCGTGCCCGCTGATAAAATTACCGGTACGCAACCCGGCGAAATTTTTGTTCACCGCAATATCTCCAACCTCGTTATTCATACCGATGTAAACCTGCTGAGCGTATTGGATTATGCAGTAAACCATCTTAAAATAAACCATGTAATTGTTTGTGGTCATTATGGTTGTGGTGGCGTTAAAGCGGCCATGAGCAATCACAATTACGATTTAGTGCTTAACATGTGGCTTAGGCATATTAAAGATGTTTACCATTTATACCAGGAAGAACTTGAAAGTATAAAAGACGAAGAAGCCCGCACAGACAGGCTTGTTGAGCTGAATGTAAAAGAGCAGGTAATGAAACTTGCTAAAACATCCATCATTCAGCGAGCATGGAAATATGGCAACCGGCCCGTATTGCATGGCTGGGTATATGGATTGAAAGACGGCATTATTAAAACGCTGTTTGATATGCAGCCCGGTGCAGAAATGGATGCTGTTTATAAATATGACGATTTATAGGAACTATTTTTTATTACCCTGTTTTTCCTGCTGCTTAAGGTCAAAGTTTGCTTCGGCGGCTTTGGCCTTTTCAAAATCCAGCACAACGCCGTTTATGCAATAACGCAATCCTGTTGGCGCCGGGCCATCATCAAACACATGGCCTAAATGGGAGCCGCACCTTCCACACATTACTTCTGTGCGCTGCATGCCATAATTGTTATCAGGCGCATATATAATAGAGCCTTTTGAGATGGGCTTATAGAAACTTGGCCAGCCACAACCGCTTTCAAATTTTGTATCGCTTTCAAATAAAGCATTACCGCAAACAGCGCAGTAATATGTTCCGGTTTCTTTTGAAAGTTCATATTCGCTGCTCCACGGTTTTTCAGTGCCTTTCTCCCTTGCAACACGATATATTTCGGGAGACAACCTTTTCTTCCATTCATCATTACTCACCACAATTTTGCCGGTATCTGTATGTGAATAGTCGGGATTATTTGTATTATTATTCATAATGATTTTTGAATTGTTTATACAAGATATGATAAGTATTGGCCAATGAATATCAACGCAAATATCATGCAGCTCATAATTAACTGTCAGTCCTGCTGATTAATTGTACAAAAGGCTTTTGCAACAGCAGGTGCTGATTTTTAACCGCAAGCCTTTATATTTGCCACTTACCTTAGCAAGCAAATGTTTAATATAATTTTATTTGGCCCTCCGGGCAGCGGCAAAGGCACGCAGAGTACAAAACTGATTGAGAAATACGGATTAAAGCATCTTTCAACGGGAGATTTGCTGCGCAGCGAAATTGCACAACAAACACCGCTTGGCCTTGAAGCGAAAAATTTTATTGATAAAGGCCAGTTGGTGCCGGATGAAGTGGTTATTGGAATGATAAGCACCGCACTGGAAACACATCCTGATGTACCGGGCTTTTTATTTGATGGATTTCCGCGTACGGCCACGCAGGCGGAAGCGCTTGATAAATTACTGCAGCTTAAGAAAACATCTATTGCTGTAATGCTGGCTTTAGATGTTTCGGAAGAAGAGCTGGTGAAGCGCTTACTCAAGCGTGGTGAAAGCAGTGGCCGTTCTGATGATACAAATGAATCCGTTATCCGCAGCCGCATTGAAGAATATGAAACAAAAACCAGGGCTGTTGCCGATTATTATAACCAGTTTAGTAAAGTGGTGCATTTAAAAGGCGAAGGCGGCATTGACGAAATATTCAATTCTATTTGTGCGGAGATTGACAAACGCAAATAACTTTTTAAACAACTTTTGGAAAGTTTAAACTTTCCAAAAGTTATCTTTTAACTAAGGCCGGTAAGCTTTAGTGTTAGCTCTTTCAGCTTTTTTCTTGCCTCAGCATCGTATGCCTGTGTATGCGCTTTTGCTTCTTTCTTCACGTTAAAATATTTCCCGGTCATACTTTTTAAGTCTTCAGAAGTGGCAAGATATACTTCGGCATCGGCGCCACTTTGTGCTGTGCCAAGCGGTTTAATGCCTGCATCATTTACCATGTTCGTGTCAAGATAAGTACCGGGGTGCAATGCATTTACTGTTACATTATTATCTTTCAATTGTGCTGCAAGATCAAAAGTGAACATAATTAATGCAAGTTTGCTTTGCGTATAAGCCGTTACACCATCAAAGTCTTTTTCCAGCATTACATCATCAAAATTAATAGCAGACTGGCCGGCAGAACTCACATTAACAATGCGCGATGGCGCCGCCTTTTTTATAGCCGGCAGCAACAGGTTTGTTAACAGAAATGGAGCAAGGTAATTTACCGTGAATCTTGTTTCAAAACCATCTTTACCATATCTCGGCGCTGCAAAACCTGCGCCTGCATTATTGATAAGAATATTGATAGAACTGTGCTTTGACAAAACATCATCAGCCAGTTGCCTTACTTCATTTAATGAAAAAAAATCTGCAACATAGCCTTCAATATGTTCGTTACCACTATCCCGTTTTATTGCTGCAATAACTTCATCAAGCTTGGTTTTATTTCTGCCATGAATAATGATTGTTGCTTCTTTATTTTTTGCAGCGAGCTCAATCGCAGCAAACTTTCCAATGCCGTCTGTTGCGCCGGTTATAAATATGGTTTGCATAATAAAATAATAGTTTACTGTCTTTGCTGTTGATTAAACTTTTAACGACGAAGTTGTCTCAAAAGTCAGGTTTGGAAGATATGCCACGAAATTCCAAAGGCCTGACTGAGAATTGTTTTTCGGGCCTTAATTCCTTCGTGGCAAACCATTCCTTTTGAGACAATTTTAATTTTAATGATTCACCAGTTTCATAGCGCCTTCGCTGTAACGTGCGCCCGTATCGGGGTGGTTATCCAAAACGGTTTCAATAGTATCCAGGTCATCCGCTGTTAAGTTTACATCAACGGCGCCGGCATTCTCTTCAAGATATTTGATGCGCTTCGTTCCGGGAATCGGTATAATATCTTCGCCCTGTGCCAGTACCCAGG
>JAEWJV010000263.1 GCA_023386395.1 Bacteroidota bacterium | reverse complement strand
ATCCAACGCAGCCTTTTGAATACGGGTTTCTTGACGAAGAGTATGCAAAAAATTTTGCCAATGAAGTCCGGGTTGGAAAGCTGGCTGGCTTTTTCGCTGCTCTTGCCATATTCTTTTCCTGCCTGGGTTTATTTGGTATGGCATCTTTCGTGGCAGAACAAAGAACCAAAGAAATTGGTGTAAGGAAAGTATTAGGCGCAACGATATTCAGCCTTTGGGGGCTATTATCCAGGGATTTTGTAAAACTTGTTATCATTTCATTACTCATTGCCACGCCGGTTGCTTATTATTTTATGCATAACTGGTTGCAGCATTATGATTACAGAACAACATTATCCTGGTGGGTTTTTGCAGCGGCAGGAGTTGGTGCGTTGATGATAACATTAATTACAGTGAGTTATCAAAGCATCAAAGCGGCGATAGCGAACCCGGTGAAAAGTTTAAGAACGGAATGAGAAGCTTTTGGAAAGTTCCAAACCTTCCAAAAGTTATAAATTGCAAAACGTGAAATTCGCAGCCTTAAAAAATTTGCGATGCCTGTAACAAACAAACAGGTAATTCGTTACATAATGATATTTCTTATAAATATCATTTTAAAAAATAATCATGAATTTATTTAAAGCTTTTCTTACAGCATTGTTGTTGCTTATAGCAGGTACAATAATTGCGCAAACAAAAAAAGTTAGTCATTTCAGTAAAGTTATCATAAGCCCATACATACAGGTTTCGCTTGTGCCGGGCAATGAAGAAGGTGTAAAGATTGATGATATACAAGTTGATAAAAGCAAGCTGCATATTGAGGTGGATAACAATACACTTCGTATTTACCTGGAAGGCGCCAAAGATTTTCCGAAGAATGAAAAGGAATATAAAGATGGGTATACAGAAACTTATTCATTGTACCCTAAAACATCTGTAACGGCTACTATAACCTATAAAACGCTGGAAGCGCTTTCTGTTCGCGGTGAAGAAACCATATTATGTGCAGGGCCGGTTGAAAGCGATTTGTTTGTATTGAGAATGTATGGAGAACCCGACGTTACCTTTAAAGAAATGAATGCTAATGAGCTTTCAAGTATTATGTATGGCGATGGTTCGCTGCATATAAAATCCGGCACGGTTAAAAACCAGAAATACACCTGTTATGGAGAAGGCAAGATAAACAGTCTTGCTATTAATGGCAATACCAGCCGTGTAATTGCTTATGGCGAAGCTGATTTTAAACTGAATGTTTCAGACAGGATTAAGATTACCGCTTTTGGCAGCGCACAGGTTCATTATAAAGGCAATCCTTCTATAGATAAAGGCCTGCATTTCGGCGACCTGGTGGTTGATAAGATGGATTAGATAATTCTACTCCGCCTGCACTTCTTTCAGCTTTATATAATAATGCTTATCAATCCAGGCTGTATTAAAAAAGGCAGTGTCACTTAAACTTTTCCATTGTTGTGTTGGTTTTATGCGGATGGTTTTGCCATCATGCAATAATACCAGCTGAAGGTTAAAACCGTTTATGCAACTATCCCAGCGGTAATAGACCTTCTTTTTATCGGGTGAATAATAATAGCTCAGTTGCGGTATTTGCGTATTGCGCAGGTATTGATCAAATACTTTGCTGAAATCTATACCTGCATTTTTGCTTATATAATTTTCTATTTGCTGTGCCGTAACCGTTTGATGATAAAATGTTTTGCCAAGGCCGCGTAAAATGTTGCGCCATTTTGCATCGTTATTTATGGAATGGCGGATTGTTTGCAGCATGTTGCCGCCTTTATAATACATATCACCACTGCCTTCTTCATTCACATTATAATGCGCAATAATGGGTTCCCGGTTTCCTATCTTTTTGCGCGTGCCATAATTATAGTCGTTACCGGCTTCTTTGCCAAACAAATATTCCGTATATAAAGTTTCGCTGTAGTTGGCAAAGCTTTCATGGATCCACATATCTGCCAGGTCTTTTGAAGTGATGTTATTGCCAAACCATTCATGGCTGCTTTCATGTTCAATAATAAAATCCCATTTCAAACCCCAGCCACTGCCGCTTAAATCTGTACCGAGATAACCGTTGCGAAAATGATTGCCATAAGCCACTGCACTTTGGTGTTCCATGCCTAAATGAGGCGATTCAACCAGCTTATAACTGTCTTCATAAAAAGGATAAGGCCCCCACCAGTATTCCAGCGCGTGGATTACAGATTTGGCTTGCTGAAACTGCATTTTAGCAGAATCAAGATTATAATCAAGCACCCAGAAACTCATATCGAGTGTGCCTTTTTCTCCGTGTAAAGTATCAGTCCAGCTTACATATTTACCGATATATGGAATGATGTTATAATTGTTGATGTGATTATTTACTTCCCATGCCCACGTAGTTGTGCCATCACTGTTTTTTGTGTTGGAAGTAAGCCGGCCGTTGCCAACCGCTACTAAAGTATCAGGCGCAATAATGGTAAGCGAAGCGCCATTGTCCGGTTCATCGCTTTGATGGTCTTTGCAGGGATACCAAACGCTTGCACCCAAACCCTGGCAGGCAACGCTCATCCACGGGCGGCCAAGTTTATCTTTCTTCCATATCCAGCCGCCATCCCATGGCGGGCGAACGGCTTCACGGGGTTTGCCATGATAGTAAATGGTAATTTTTTGAGTTGAGTTGGCAGGCATTTGTTGAATATGTAAATACCAAACATTTAAAGCTGTTTCGTTATGGTCAAAGGCATTTTTATCCTGCATCACACCATTTACCGAAAAGCTGTCAATTTCCAGCGGTTGCTGAAGATCAATCTGCATTTTATTATTGTTTCCAATTGCTTTAAACGTAATAGTTGTGGCACCTTGAATCGCTTTGGCCTCATAATCCGGCTTAACAGTAACATCATATCTCAGCGCATCCCACCATGCCCGCTCAGGTGTAATGCTGCCGCGTAATGTATCGGCATGCGTAAACTTTTTTGTTTGCTGTGCATAAGAAACTGTGAGCAACGAGCTGAGCGCTATGGGCAAAAACAATAATTTTTTCATTGTATAGTATGCTTGAAACATTTCACGAATGGCGCAGAAACTCGTAAAAAATAAACAGCACCTTGCATTTGTTTTCTGCTTTGCATGAAACTACAAATTTATAATCCGATCAAATCATAACCTTTACTAATCTTCATAAAAGATTGCTGTAACCTCTCTTTATGCGTATCGGTGATAAAAACCTGCGCACCGCTTTGCACACACACATAGTCCAGCAGGTTTTCCATTCGCTTTTCATCAAGCTTTTCAAACACATCGTCCAACAAAAGAATGGGTGCAAAGCCTTTAATTTTTTTCAGGGTTTCAAAAGCAGCCAGTTTAAATGCAAACAATAAGCTCTTTCGCTGTCCCTGCGATGCAATGTTTTTAAAAGCGGATTGCTGCAATTCCAGTATGATATCATCTTTATGAATGCCGGCGCCGGTGCGTTGCAGGTACAAATCACGCTGCAGGTTTTGTTGTAATAATTCTTCAAATGTATTATTGTTGAGCTGGCTTTCATATTCAAGAGAAAGCTTATCATCTTTATCAGCAATGGAAATGTATTGGGCCAAAACCTTCGGCAGGAATTCAGCCAGGAATTGTTGTCTTTGTTCAAAAATAAAATTGCCTTTTTCCATCAACTGGCTGTTTAATGTTTCAAGCAGTTGTTCATCGTAGCTGTTGCGTTCAGCAGCAAACTTTAAAAAGCTGTTGCGCTGCTGCAATATTTTATTATAGGCAATCAATTGTTCAAGATAATCATGCTGAAGCTGCGATAATAATGTATCAATGAACTTTCTGCGCTCTTCGCTGCCTTCGGTAATTAAAGACACATCATCCGGCGCAATCATCACACAGGGATATTTGCCGATATGTTCTGAAAACCTTGCATAGCTTTCCGCATCCGCTAAAAATTCTTTGCGGTTATTTTCACGCAATATGCAAACGAGTTGATGTTCTTCGCTGCCCTTTTTAAACTTTCCCTCAATCCGAAAACCGGCAAAGCCATCTTTTACGCTTTGTACATCAGGACGGTTAAAGCTGCTTTTGGTGAAACATAAATAATAGATAGCATCGAGCAAATTGGTTTTGCCGCTCCCATTCCGGCCATAAATGCCAATGATATTTTCATTGAAGTTGAAAGATTCAAAACGGTAGTTGCGGAATTGTGTAATTGCAATATGCCTGCATGCAAACATGCGGGCAAGATAGTATTAACGCTTTACTTTATCAACGCCGTTGCTGCCATGAAAATATATAGTACAAGGGAGTGACACAACCGTGATGCCATTTCTTTATTGGCCGGTAACCAAAAAAAATTCATTAAAGCTATGTTTTGCTGCAAAATCTTTCTTAAAATAACATTAATACGTAATTTATCAACAGAGCAACCGTTGTTTTGTGGTTGAACGTATTTTGCATACATCAAAAAGTATAAGCATGCTATTTTTACTACAGGTTGATAGTTCAAAGCTTGTAAACACTATTGCACAACAGCCGCAAACCATGAATTTATGGACTTTGCTGAATAAGGGCGGCTGGATAATGTACCCGCTTTATGTGTTGCTGGCCGTGGCTATTTTTGTTTTTTTTGAAAGATTGATTGCTATTCGCAAGGCTTCGAGGATTGATGCCAACTTTATGCATATCATCCGCGATAATATTATTACAGGCAATATAAATGGGGCAAGAAATCTTGCTCGCAATACCGATAACCCGGTTGCCCGCATTATTGATAAAGGCGTTCAACGCATTGGCAAACCTATTGACGCCATTGAAAAAAGCATGGAAAATGTGGGCCGCATTGAAATGTATAAAATGGAACGCAACCTGAATATACTTTCTTTGATTGCCGGCATTGCGCCTATGTTTGGATTTTTGGGAACCATTGTGGGTATGCTGCAATTGTTTTCGGCCATTGCATCAACCGGCGAACTGGAGCTGGGTGAAATTGCAGGCGGTATTTATACAAAAATGATTACATCGGCTGCGGGGCTTATAATTGGTTTGCTGGCTTATGTAGCCTATAATTTTTTAAATACGCAGGTGGATAAAACAGCCAACAGGATGGAAATTGCCAGCGCAGAATTTATTGATGTGTTGCAGGAACCAACGCGTTAGTTTGTAGTTTAAAGTTTTGAGTTTATCGTTATGAACATAAGAAGAAGATTTAAAACACAGGCAGAAGTGCATTCGGGAACATTGAATGATATTTTATTCATCCTGCTGTTTTTCTTTTTGATTATATCAACGCTGGCAAACCCGAATGTTGTGAGGGTAAACAATCCCAAAGGCACAAAAGATACCAAGGCCAAACAAAATATCGTTGTTTCCATTGATAAAGACCAGCATATTTATATCGGTCACCGCCAGATTGAACCCGGCAGCCTCGACAGTCTTATAAAATTTGAGGTTGATAAAAACCGCAGCACCGTTGATACGCCTTCTGTTGTAATTAATGCCGATACCTCTTCTTACTACGGCGAAGTTTTTCGCGTAATGCAATCTGCTAAAAGAGCCGGCGCAAAAGTGGTGGCGAATGTGAAGTAGCGGAATGTTTAAAGTCTAAAGTTTTAAGTTGCCCGTTCGTAAGTTTACCTGTTCACAAATTCAGAAGTTCTTCTGTTTATATACACGTATATAATGTATGCGTATTATT
>JAEWJV010000232.1 GCA_023386395.1 Bacteroidota bacterium | reverse complement strand
GCTGATACCACTTCCGGTTATCATCCACACAAAATTATCCGGGTCTACATATAAGCCGCTTGTATAGTCTGCAGTGTGTTTTTGTTCCCCGTTTTCATAAATATTCAGCGGAAGAAATGCATCGTTAAGGTTATCATATTGAAATAAGCCGGATGAAGAAGCAATAAGATATTTGTTGGCTGCTGTTTGTTTTACATCTCTTACATTCAGGTATTTGGAAGCTCCGGGGCCTTCCATGGCGGGGGCTGGTATGGCGGCGGCGGTATGTTTTGCAAAATTATTCCAGTAGCTTATATTGTTCCAGGCGCTTACAATGGCGCTGTCTTCACCAAAAGGATAAATAAACTGAGGGTTGATGTTTTTAATGCTGTCTATACGGTTGTTATAAGTGTTATACCTGTAAACATAATCGCCCCGCTGAAAAAAAATACTGTTGCGAAAACTGGTAAAATTAAACTCGTCGAAAGGCGGGGAAATACGCTTATTTACATCAGCATATATAAACCGCTTTAGCATTTCGTTGTAAACATAAATTGTATTTCGTGATGAAAGCATTACCGGTTTGCCGGGCAAAATAAAAAGGTTGCCTAAAGGGTTATTGCTGCCATTTGACGCTACCGGCACTTCTTCAAACACCTGCCTGCCCTCATTAAAATAAAACACCTCTTTGCGGGAGTTGAGCCAAAGCCTTCCCTTATCATCGCATAAAATATTAGCAAGATGATCGTTGCCCGGCTTAAAGTTAACTACCCTGCTGCCATCGAACCGCTGCACACTGCGGTTATATAGTATCCATAAAAACCCTTTACCATCCTTGGTAAGCGCTATAATATTACCAGGTCTTATGCCTGATGAATAATTAAATTGCTGCACATGATAATCGGGCAACTGGCAGCAGCAATGCTGCACAAACACACACATGCCTGCCAGGATAATTATACTGTGCGAAAAAAAACGATACAGGTGTATGATGCTTTTAAAACTAATGAACACAATACCACTAATATAATAAGAAGGCGTGATTACAAAGCATTCATTGTGCAAACAGTAATTTTTTTTATCATGCTATCCGTTTATAAACCGTGCATAAATAAAAGGTGATGAAAATTATATAGGTGCCTGCAACAAGCGGTATACTGCAAGCCGCTTATCATCCATTTAACACAAGTTAACAGATAGGCCAGGCCATTAAACCTCCGGGCCGGGCCCCTGCTTCAGGTTATAAAATCCTGCTTCGGGAATTAGATTTTTCCCTTCGTCCAATTTCGTACAGTAGCGGTTAAAATTATCAATCGGCTTTAACAAACCAGTGCTGTATAAGCGCTTGACTTTAGCCTGCCGGCAGGCATAAATTCATGCATTCAATAACCAAAAAAGTGATGTTATGAAAACAGTAATTGTATATGCGCTCAGCCTTTTAATAATGGCTTCAGCAATAGCAGCGCCAGGATCTTCTCTGCAGCAAAAGTTTAATGAAACATTTCCCAATGCAAAGAATGTAAAATGGTCTGATGATAAAGACGGCTTCTTTGTAAGCTTTACTCAAAATGGCAACTTTAAAAAAGCGCTTTATAATAAAGACGGCGATTTTGTTTGCTCATGGAAATATACAGATGGAAATGACCTTCCGGTAAACATCATCATTAAACTGAATAAAAAATTTGAAGGCTCCAAAATACTTGGCGTTACAGAATATACAGCAGGTGAAAACATGCTCTACAATGTTAAGCTGTCAAAAGGTGAAAAACTGTATAACCTGGATATTCTGAGCGATGGCACCATTGCCAGGCAACAAAAATTTAATACGCAGATTAATTAAATAATTACTATATGAAAGCGCCAATATTATATGCATTGATTGCCTGTTTTACAACAGGCATTTGCGCCGTCAACACAGGCGCACAAACTGCGGCAAACAAAGCGGTATTGTTTTCAAATGCAGCTGAAGAAAGTTATAAGGAAGCTTCAACTAAAACCATTGTAAATACAAAAATTAAAAAAGCCTTTATAAAGGAATTTGGAGAAACAACAACCGGCGCCTGGAGTGTGGCCGGTAATAATTTCCTGAATCATTTTTATATAGATGGCAGGCGTGCGAATGCTTTGTTCAGTAAAAACGGCCGCCTTATTTATACAATAATTTATGGAACAGAAACCCTGCTGCCGGCAGACTTAAAAGCATTTGTGCAAAGAGAGTATGAATGTCATAATATTAATTCGGTTTTCGAAATAATGCAACAGGGCCGGCATATCTGGGTGGTGCAATTACAAAACAATGACAAGATAATAACTGCAAGGATTGAAAATGGAGAACTGGAACAAACGCAGCAGTTTACCATGTCAAAATAACTATGCAATGTCATAATGCATAGCAGTGTAAGCGACCCCTTTTTCTAAAGGGGTTTTTTGTTTATATTCCTTAATATCTTTAGGCGTTACTATTTGCAAAAAACAAATTTGCACGTTTAAAAAATTTCAATATGCAGAAGGATAAAATAAACATGCTTACACTTTTATTGCTCTATCTAAATAGTTGGGAAGAGAAGGGATATTTTGAACCCATACGCCGGGCGTGGAAAGGACACGATTTTGATACATTAAATAAACTGGAAGAAGAAGGTTTATTACACAAAGCAAAACAGCAAAATCATTGTTTTTAACTGAAAAGGGCATTGAAGTTGCAAAAAGACTGGAGATCCTGCTTAATAATTTAAAGATGGAATAATGGCAAATACAAAAAAATATACTTTTTCGTATCACGAATTTGAAAACGACAACCTGTTAAACGCCGAAGACAAATTACTCTTATCAAAAGCCAGGGAAGTTACTGCAAAAGCTTATGCGCCTTATTCGAATTTTTTTGTAGGCGCCGCAGCCTTGTTATCCAACAAAGAAATTATTACGGCTACCAACCAGGAGAATGCAAGTTTTCCGGCAGGCATTTGCGCAGAAAGGGTTTTGCTTTCA
>JAEWJV010000223.1 GCA_023386395.1 Bacteroidota bacterium | reverse complement strand
AAAAGTTAATGCCGGGTCGTGATTGATGGCTTCGGTATGCATACTTTTTACAAAACATAAATCATCCACCACTTTGGAAGTGTAAGGCAGCAATTCACTTAACCACATTCTTGATTGCCCGTACTGATCAAACTTAAAAGCAGAACCCGCCAGCGGAAATCTTTTCTGATCAGCCGTCATTCCTGTCAACCGCTGGCCCATCCGGATGGATGCCGGGAGGTCCTGACCAAACATTTCGTTCAGCTTTGGTTTGTAATCAAAGAGGTCAAGTTGAGAAGGCGCTCCATTTTGAAAAAGATAAATGATTCTTTTTGCTTTGGGTGCAAATTGCGGCAAACCACTTAGTAACATTTCCTCATCGCTTTTGCTGCCAAAAAGATCGGGTATCAGTAATGAACCCAACGCAACACTTCCAATACCCAAACTTAGTCTTGAAAGAAATTTTCTCCGGTTGATACCAAGTTGGTGTTCCAAAATTTGTTTGTCCATAGGTCAATTTTTTGTAATAGCTTCTTCCATGTTATAAATAATGTTGATCACTTTCATCAGTGCTGCGGTAGTATTTACATCGAGGTTTTTGTTCTGCGGATATTCGCCCGCACTCAATGTTGCACCAGCATCCAGTTGCCTTTGTTTGAACTGCTGCAACTGCTCATCATAATATGATCTTAAAATACCTTTTTCTTTATCGTTACCCGTTCTGCATATGATGCGGTGAAAAGCTTTGCTGATCTTTTCTTCCATAGTGCTGTTTTCTTCCATTAATCTTTCTGCCAACACCCTGGATGCTTCCAGCACAGTTGGGTCGTTCATCATCATCAATGCCTGCAATGGTGTATTGGTTTGTGTTCGTTTCACTTCACACTGGTCCCTGTTACTGGCGTCAAATAAAATCATGCTGGGTGGCGGTACCGTTAATTTGATAAATGTGTACATGCCTCTTCTGTACAGGGCATCTCCATGGTCTTGTTTATAGGTAGCCAGTTGCCCCCGGCCGGAGCTTGCTGTCTCCCACAAGCCCTTCGGCTGATAAGGTTTTACACTTGGCCCGCCAATATCGTTTACCAGTAAACCACTGCTGTATAAAACAATGTCTCTCACAAATTCTGCTTTTACTTTTTGCCTCGGCGAACGGGAGAGATAAATATTCTCCGGATCCTTTTTATAATTTTCTTCTTTTACTTTAGATGACTGGTGGTAAGTCGCAGACGTTACTATTTGTTTCACTAACCGCTTGATATCCCAGCCATGCTCCATAAAATCAACTGCCAGCCAATCCAGCAGTTCAGGGTGTGTGGGCAATTCTCCCTGCATTCCAAAATCGCCGGAAGTTTTTACAATGCCTCTTCCAAAAATTTCCTGCCATAGATGATTGACAAATACACGGGCAGTTAACGGATTGTTTTTATTAACCGTCCACGCTGCAAGGCCAAGGCGGTTGCGGTTATTCGTTGTATCAAAAGGCATTACTGACTTAATGGCTGCAGGATGCACTTCATAACCAGGCTGGTCATAGACACCACGGTTGAGCAGAAAAGTTTTTCTTGCCGTATCCATTTCTCCCATTACAGACACATACATTTTGCCGGTATCTTTTTTATTGATGAACGACAGTACATTCTTTGCTTCTTCTTCCGTTATGGTCAAAACCGGCATTTTTGCAGGCTTCGACTGTGTTATATCACCTTCAAACCCTATTTCTTTGGTGGTATTAAAAAAAGCAAACAGCTGGTAATAATCTTTCTGGGAAATAGGGTCGTATTTATGATCGTGGCATTGGGCGCATTCAGCCGTTAATGCTAAAATTCCTTTGCTGTAAGTTTTTGTTTTATCAATAACATAACTGATGCGATATTCTTCCGGTATCACACCACCCTCTTCTGTGTATTTATGATTTCTGAAAAACCCTGTGGCCAGTACCTGTTCCGGCGTAGCATTGGGTAACATATCCCCGGCAATCTGCCACGTTAGAAAAGTGTTGTAGGGAATATTTGTATTAAAAGCGTGAATCACCCAATCACGCCAGGCCCATTGCGTTCTTATATTGTCATCCTGGTAGCCATAGCTATCTGAATACCTGGCAACATCTAACCAGTAAACAGCCATCTTCTCACCGTAAGCAGGCGTACTCATCAGGTCATCCACCGCTTTTTCATAGGCCCCGGCGCTCTTATCTGCAACAAACTCATTCATCATTTTTTCAAATGGAGGTAAACCAGTAAGATCCAATGAGAGCCTCTTTAATAATCTTTCTTTGTCTGCTTCTTCATTAAAACTCAATCCAAGCTGTTCCTGTTTATTGATGATAAAATAATCGATCTCGTTTTTAGCAAGTGCTTTATCTTTTATTTCGGGCAACGGTGTTTTTACAGGTTTTACAAAAGCCCAGTGTGGTTCATATTTTGCTCCCTGTTTGATCCATTGTTTGAACAGGTCAATTTCATGAGCAGACAATACCCCCAGATGAGAAGATGGAGTGGGCATCTGGTAACTGGTGTCGGTGGAAGCTATCCTTTTATATACTTCGGATTCTTCCGGTTTAAAAGGCACCAATGCAAAAGCTCCTTTGGTTTCTTTTAATGGCGCAAAGGCGGAGTCGGGTATATCCAGTCGCAACCCTGCTTCCCGTTTGTTGTTATCAGGGCCATGACATTTAAAACACTTGTCGGAAAGAATGGGACGGATGTGAAAATTATAACTGATTTTATCTGGCATTGCATGTGTGGTGCTATCGCCATGCATACAGGATAACCAGCTCAAAATAGCAACAACCAACGCGCCAATCGCCACTAAAAATTTTGATTTCATATAAACGATTTTACAGTAACCTCAATCCTTTGAATAATATAAACAATGAACCTCAGTCGTGCATAAATTTTGAAAAGCGCATTTGAAACAATAATTGCAGCTAATTTTCTTTTGCCAATTCCTTTAAAATCTCCGCTGTATGCTCACCCAGTAAGGGGCTTGGCCGATAAACAGTTTGCGGTGTTTCACTGAATTTAACCGGAAAGCCAGGTGTACGTACATTTCCGACAACCGGATGTTCACAATCAATAATCATTTTGTTATGCTGCACTTGTGGGTCTACCACCATCTCTTTAAAACTATTTACCTGTGAGCACCAGATATCATGTGGCAATAAAATATCCAGCCATTCGCCGGTGGTTTTTGTCATAAAAACTTTTTCAAAGGTCATTCGTACTTCATCCCTGCATTCAATAACATTATTGCTGTCGTATTTAGCATCATCATACGCAGCAATGTTTAATAACACAGCAAGTTTTCTTACTGAATTCATGCCGATGCTTATGTAATTGTCTTTTGTTTTATACATGCCATAAGGTGCGCCTAACCATGGATTGGGTATGCCACTTTCACTTCTTTCCGGCGTTTCTCCTTTATACAAAAAAGCAGTTATTTCCTGGGTATGAAATGCAATGATGGAGTTATAAAGACAGGCTTCTACCTTTTGTCCTTTGCCTGTTTGTTGCCTGTAATAAATGGCTGCAAGCACAGATTGTACAATAAACAAACTCGTCAATAAATCTGCCTGGCCAACAGCAGTAACAACAGGCATATCACCTTTCTTACCGTTAAGAAAAGGAGCCCCTGAAAGTGACTGTGCCAGCAGATCCTGGCCTGGCCGGTTTACATAAGGACCATCAGCACCGTAACCAGAACTGGAACAATATACAAGGCCAGGATTACGCTCTTTTAATGTATCGTACCCAAGGCCCAATCTATCCATTACACCGGGCCTAAAATTTTCAATTAAAATATCTGAAGTCTCAATTATTTTTTTCGCAGTATCAATACCTTCTTCTGTTTTTAAATCGAGTACAATGCTTCTTTTGTTCCTGTTAAAACTCAGGAAAGAAATACTTTCTCCACCAGGATACATATTACCGTAAGCATAGCTACGCATCCAATCGCCTTTAGGTGGTTCAATTTTAATAACCTCTGCACCCATATCCGCTAACATCTGCGTAGCCCATGGGCCCTGTGCCAACTGTGTGAAATCAGCTATGCGTAATCCTTTAAGTGGACCTGTTATTTCTTTATCCATACAAGTACTTGTGGTTATGTATTTCTTGAAACAAACTGATTGATTAAATCCTGTGCGAATGGTGAATAAAAAAGATTAAAAACTTCCACTCCTTCTTTGTCTATCCTTTGAGAAAATGGTTGTTCAACAGCATTCGGTTTTAATAATTGTTTAATTGCTTTTAGTGATTGTGCAGGTCTTCTTTTTAATTTTTCTGTCATTTCATCTACGGCAATAACAAGTTCGTTGTCATTAACTACTTTGTGTACAATACCCAACTCCTGCATTTGATTAGCCGTATACGAACCGCCTAACATCAACATTTCTTTAACCCGGTTCATGCCTATTTTCTGTAGCAGTCGCTGTGTACCTCCCCCGCCAGGTATCAATCCAAGATGCACTTCGGGTAATCCCATTTTAGCTCCATCAGATGCAATGATGAAATCGCATGCAAGTGCAATCTCAAATCCTCCCCCCAATGCAACACCATTTACTGCTGCTATAAATGGAATATTGGCCTCTTCAATTAACTGATATAATTCCTTTCCTTTATTTTGAAATGCCTTGAACTCTTCACCTGTTTGAACAGCATATTCTTTTATATCTGCTCCCGCCATAAATGCACGTCCTTCTCCCGTGATAACAGCAACCCGTATATTTTCATTTTCAGTAATCAGCTTCAATGCATCAATGATTTCATCCATCATTTCCCTGTTCATTGCATTTAATAAATGCGGCCTGTTGAACGTAAGCGTTGCGACAGATGCATTTTCGGAAACGAGGATATTCTTAAAACTTTTCATGACACAATTTGCGAAATAGGTTATTTAATAAGACAATACCTTTTACTGCAGCCGACTGGTTCAAAGCCAACTCATGAATAAGGTTTGCAGCATTCTCCTGGAACACATTGAAGTTGGGCACCTTCGGTCTCACATAAGCATGCTGCATGGTGAATAATGTATTCTTAAAAAAATCTGAACTATCAGCATTACACTGCTCGTCATTCCATGCATTAAGCAAGGCAGGCTGACCATCGTTTTGAAAATACACCGTTTGTTGAATTTGCGGTGTAAGTATGTAAGTAATAAAGTCAAGACATTCATTCAAGTGATTTGATTTTTGAGAGACTGCTATCCCTGCACCGCCTAACAAAGATGTTACATTGTTATTTTCAAAACGAGGGACATCGATAAAGTTTACAATTTTTGCTGTGCCTTTTTTTCTTGAATAATTGGTATAGCCAAATGTAAAAGGGCAATAAATAATTTCATCTCTTGATGCCATTTGTGATAGCAACTGTATGGGATTCATCTCAAAAGATGCTTTATGGATGAAAGATCTCCAATCCCTTATTTGTTCAATCGCCCATTGCCCGGCGGCAACATCCACTCCACTTGCTGAAAAAAAGTTTCCATTTGAATACTGTGCACATAAGGATAAAAAAACGCACCAAATATCTGTAGGGCATAATGGCACACCTATGCAATACCCTTTTGGTAAAAGCGATGCGGCTGTTTTCAAACCAGCTGTCTCTGTAGGTATTCCCCAATTGATTTTATCAACAATATCTTTTCTGCAAGCTGCCACCTGTGCAGCAGCATCAACTGGTAACGCATACATATTGCCTCCATACTCATAGCTTTTGTATGAAGGTCCTACACTTAGCTGCTCCTGTGTATTTAAAAATTCCTGTGGGAAGTATTTATTTAATGCAATCAACAAATTTTTTGTAGCTGCTTCGGCCATGTATGGATGATCGATGATTATAAAGTCATATAGCCCTATCAGTTTTTCAACCGGGAAATCTCCAAACTCCTGCAGCGTTCGCACATCCCAGTTAATAATAACTCCTGTTTGCCGCTTCCACAATTCAGCAGCGGCTCTCAACGGTTGATAACCTCTTGGATGATCCCAGCTAATTCCTTTCAATATTAATGACATGCTATTTTTTTGTAGCGATTCCTGATGCAGGCAATTCTTTACTCAGTTGTATTCAGAAAATATCAACTGAGATTATTAAGTGAAAGAAAGCGCATCACCAATTTACTTTAATAGTTTCAATGCTGTTGTGACCAATTATAAACTTAAGACGATTGCCTGACACAGGAATATTGCCTGATACTTCTTCAATCAAATTCGTTTTATACGCATTGGTTAAGTTTCTTTTAAATTGAAGCTCTACATTCGTATCCTTTCCTTCTAATTCAAACAAACGCAGCACAAGTCCATGTCCATCTTCAGCCATTTTCATGGTGGTTAAAACAACATTTTCTTTATCAAGCGCAACAAAACTTCCGCTTTCATTAAGCGATGCATCTGCAGCCTGTGTTGGGTTTACCACTGCCTGCAATGGTTCATTGGCCTGCCTTCCAAAATGAAAACCATTCTTCCACCCCTGCGCATGGGTCGTTAATGAAAACGAATAATAGTGATCGCCGGTTTGAGTATATTCATTGCCTTCGTTATGACAACTTCTCCTTGACGCCAATAAAATCGGTTGCAGTAAAGTTGAATTGGGAGCCATGCCCGTCATATCAATAAAATCAAATGCTGCTACCGATGAACTCATCGTTACACCAAAATCATTACCTGATGCACTCATCCAGTTTTCCAATCCACGAGGATGTATTTTAGATGGTGTTGTTTGGTAAATCTGACCAGCCGGTTGTTTCAATTCATCTTTTCCAATTTCCACTACACCATAGGGTACTTCATAACTCACTTTTGCATTTGTGATATTTAGCGGAAGTGCCATTCTATATTCACGGTATAAAGTGCCATCCCAATTTTTTAACGCAATATCAAAATCAATTCGTTTGATTGTTTTATACACTTTGATAAATTGCTCCACTACAGCATTGCGTATTGGCTGGCGATATTTAAAAACAACATACAGCGGACCATCTTCTGTTTGGCTCCACGTGGTTTTGTAGTTGCCTGTTCTATCAAAGCCCTCCATATTTGGTTGCTGAATGGCATCAAATTCACCTGCACCATTTCCAACTGATTTAAGTGTAAATACGTCGCCTGCTTTTAATGCATCATTACTAAATATACTTTTGCCGGAGGCCTTATCAATTAATTTTTCAATACCTCCATTTCCGAATGATAGCTTATAAAATACATTTTCAAATTCAGTCGCAGCTGCAGGTTTTTGTTCAGTCACTTCTTGTGTTGCTGGCCTTATGTAATAAGTGCTGTAACCAATAGAAGGAACCGACTCTGCAATAAAAGTAATTTTAACACGGTCTAACAAACCATCTTTATCCAACACTGCGTTTGAAACCTGCGTAGCAAGCATCTTACCGTTACCGCTGAACACTGCAACTGCCTTAGATTTGAAAGGCAGCTTCATATCTATCGTAACAACGTCCGAACGATTCCAGCTAAGGCTGTTGAACACAACTACAGGAACACCTTTCGATTTATTGGTCGTTATATGGGAAGCAATCTTTTGCATTGCGTCATTTAACAGGCTGTTGCCTTTTTGTTTTGCTTCTTCAAATTTCTCTAAAAAGGTATCATCTGTTGATTGCCCTTCTTTTCCTCCCCATCCGTGATCAGGATAAATTTTTGATTCCCATGCCTGTGAAAACTCCTGTGCCGGGTATGATCTTGAGCTGTCAATCATTTCATTTGAAGACCAAAATTTTTCTGCAGCTGGCAATAAAATATCCGCCTTCCTGCTGGCAGACAATGCCCAATGGTGCGATGGGCCATGAATGTAAATCCATTCATTGGGTCGTTCTCCAATAATCTCAGGAATTGTTGAAGAAGCTTTTACGTCCTTGATAAACTTATCAAATGTTGCAAAATGAAATGGGGGTAATGCAATATTTAATTTCTTACCGCTTTCATTTTCTACGGTTGAAATGCTATTCCAAAAATTTACAAATGGATGAAGATTTTGCACAGGCTTTTGATTCCACATAAACTCGTAGTTCAACATTGCAGGGATTGCTTTTTTGCCAGCAGTTTTATTGTTGAAATTTTTCAGCCAGTAAATAACCTGTTCAGCCATTGTTCTTAGAGCTGCTGTATCGTCCTTGGCGAGGACAGTGTAAAAATCTATATAGTGACCAGGAGAATAACCAGTGACAAAGGAGCCATCAGGACTGTACCAATTAAATAAGCCTCTTTCAAAGCGGCTGAAAAACATTCCATCAACACCTGACTTTGCCATTAACTGCGGCATTTGCAAGGTTCTGCCCGGAACATCTGAATTATAATAAACCGTAGAGTTGTAATTTTTAAAATTATCCTTCAGCCATTTCTTACCATAATAAAATTGCCTTGCCAATGATTCACCGGAATACATTTCTTCATAAGACTGCGTGAAAGCAGCGCCAACGAGCATTCTGCCATCATTCATATATTTCAACACAGTATCCCGCTGATCGGGATGCCGGTTTATGTACTCCTTTATAATGGAAGATTGTTCAATATCCATCTGAAAAGAAGGATTCTCTCTCAAGGTTTTTATAAAGGGAGATAACCACAAAGTATCTCTATCAATTTTACATCTCTCAATAGAATTACACCATGCTAAATCCTGATGCGTTGTGATTGTTAGGTAGATGGAGGCATTGCCACCTGATAGCTTTTTTACTTCCTGCAATAAATCAAAAGTTTGATTGCTTACTTTAATTATTTTACTATTATTTGATTGTGCACTAATGCTTGCGTTTACAGCAAAGCAGGCAACAAAAAGCAAAAGAAAAAATTTGAATCGCAAATACATTATATTATTCATTGAAATAATTTTTGGGCTAAACTCAACAATAGTTTGAAATTTTATTTGGCCTTTGTTGAACTAAACTGTTCAATCAAGCCTGATCATTTTATTCTAATTGTTTCAATTGAATAAGGCTTTACAGATAATACAATTTTATCTGCACTCTTTACCAATGGTTTATCCTCTTCTTCAATCATGTTGGTAATACTTACACTGTTTGCTTTACCAAACCAATTTATTGTTGCATCAGCAGGTTTGCCCTGCATATCAACCAAGCGCATGATAATATTGTTATCATCTTCTGATTTTTTAATTGCAGAGATTACGAGATTATCAGCATTTACACCTGCAAAGCTATAAGTCAGCGGCAGTCCTTCTTTTGGAGCATTCACATTCAACACGACAGGCTGTAGCGGTTGATTTTGCTGCTTTCCTGTATGCACACTATTATGCCAATCGCCGGTATTGGATGTTAAGCTAAATTGATAAGAATGATTGCCTGCCTGTAAATAATAGTTGCCTTCAGAGTGGCAACTTTTGCGGCTTGCAAGTAAGATGGGCTGTAAAACAGCATTGGCATTATCTTTAGTAGTTGGATCAATCCAATCAAACACAGCAACAGAACTACTAACGGTTACGGACACATCATTTGCACTTGCGTTGAACCAATCTTGTACTTCTCTTGGGTGTACATCTTTACATGCTGTTGAATAAATCTGGTCTGGCTTAGAAAAACCGGCTGCTCCTTTTATTTCATCTTTGCCCACCTGTACTACACCCATCGGTACTTCATACGCTACGCTTGATTGTGATTGATTTAATGGAAAAGCCATTCGGTATTCACGGTAATGTTCTCCGGAAAAGCCCATTATCTCTGCTTTAAAATCTATTTGCTTTAAGTTTTCATACAGTGTGATGGTTTGATGGATGGATGCAAATTTTGTTTGCTGGGTAAACTCCCATGATTTTCTTACAGGCCCATACTCCACGCAATTCCACTTAGGCTTGTACTGGCTCAGTTTTTCAAAACCATTCATTGATACAGGCTGAATGTCTGAAAATTCGCCAGCACCATTTCCAACAGACTCTATTTGAAAGATTTCGCCGCCTAACAAATTTTTCGTGTCTAACAATTCTTTGTTGAGCTCTTTATCAAAAATGCTTTTAACACCGCCATCGCCAAATTGAATTCTATAAAAATTATTTTCCTGTGTCAATGAATTTGCAGCAACATCAAGTATAGTTGGGTTTGTAGGTTGTACCGGTACTCCTTTATTAAGTTCTGCACTGTAGGGAACCAAGTAATAAGTTTTATATCCTATTGAAGGAACTTTCTCTGCAACAAAAACAAGCGATATCACTTCGTCAGTTTCATTGAGTGGATTAGATTTAATTAGCTGGCTGGGCACTTCTTTATTTGTAGTGGCATCAATTACTTTGTACATGATTGTATCACGACCATATACATTCAACGTAAATTCAACGTTATCTGTCCTCTCCCATGATAGCGGGTTAAAAACAACCAATGCTTTTCCTTTTTTATTTATGCCAATTGATTTTGTAATATCTGTAAGACTATGCTGAAGAAGCTTGTCTGCCCTGCTGTAAGCGCTTTCAAACTTGGTTCTAAAAGTTAAGTCAGTTAAATCGCCATGTTTGCCGCCCCATCCATGATCAGGATAGATAGCATCTTCCCAGGCAAGTGTAAAATCCTTTTGAGGATAAGATGAAAAATCATTTTTTAATGTGGATGCAATCGCTGCAAATTTCTCCGCAGCAGTTAATGTCCTGTTTGCTTTTCTTGAAGCAGATAAGGCACGTTCATGTGTAGGGCCATGGATGTAAAGCCACACATTCGGACGTTCGCCAGAAATTTTTTCAAAGTTGGTATTCAGGCTTTCCAATTTTTTATACATCGTAGTAGCACCTGAATGATTCAATAAAGGCAGGCGTTCTTTTTTAGCAACTTGATTCCATGATGTTATCAAGGATGCAAACTCGTCTGGCTCTGACCAATCCATTGAGATGAGATAAGGCAATAC
>JAEWJV010000565.1 GCA_023386395.1 Bacteroidota bacterium | reverse complement strand
CGGAAAGGCAGGATGCGTTTTACCTGCATTGAGGGGCTGATAGCCGCATTGCGTGCTTCGATAACAATGTCCAGCATAATAATGTTTATGTAAAGCTATGCCGTTTTTAATGGGCTGGCCTTTTGGCCAGCCCATTATCTTTTTTGAAAGACTTTTAAAATCAAATCGTCAGCTATAACTATTGGATTATCAACCGAATTGTTTCGTTCAGGTTATTGCCTTTGATAACTACGTTATACATTCCTGCTGCAGGTTTACCTGCGAATGGTATAGTATAATCACCTTTCTTTTCAACCTGTATATTTTTCGATAAGATCAATCTTCCGTTTATATCTGTTACTTCTATCTTTATGTGTGTGCCATTGTAATTATTCAATGCAATAAAAGCATTGCCATCGGATGGATTGGGATATACTTTTACTGTGGGCGTTTCAATGTTTAAGGTTACAACCTTTACATCAGAAATTTTATTGCTGCCATCTTTATTTACCTGCATAAGCTGGTAATAATTATTGCCATTAACAGGCTGCAAATCGTACGTATTGTAAGATTGCGCTTCTAAAGAATTGCCCCTGCTTTTTACAGTGGCCACATTGCGCCAGCCCGTTTTACCATTGGTGCTGTGCTGAATTATGAAATGGTCACTGCCTGTTTCTGTCGCCATCTTCCAGTTTAATAACACTTTTGTATTGTCTTCCGGTTTTGCATCAAACGCGTCCATTTTGGCAACAGGCGAACCATCCGTAAATGGCGATAAGCTTTTTAAATCGGCACGCTGAAATGTAGGCCAGTAAACGGTTTTATCGTCCAGCATTTGCCCGATGTCGCCAATGTTGCAATAAGAAAAAGTATAGGTTCCGTTATTTTCCGTCTCCTCATGAATCAATGCGAAATAGCTCATAATATCAGCCTGCCCTTCAATTTGTCCCACAATACTTCTGTTAACCCAGGGGCCGGTGGGCGATTGTGCATATTCCACTTCTATCTTATCGCTTAAAGGCGTCATGAACAAGGCTACATAATGATTAGGCCCCATGCGCACCACTGAATACAAATTCACATCTGCAATTTCTTTACTGTCCTGATAATCGTAACTCCAGCCTGTGTCAGTTAAAAACTGCCACGGCGTTGTTGCGGAAAACTGGCCTGTAGGAAACCTTGCTACAACCGCATGCGATTCATACTGGTTTATTTCGCGAGCTGCATATGCATAGGTGTATCCATCGTCTGCCTTGCATAAAGTATTATACTGAAGTGTGCCGATCCAGGGCATCCATTCTATGCTGTGCAGCGTAAGGCCGGGCAAAGAAAACACAGCCACGGCTTCGCGGTTGCCATACATTAAAGGATCACCTTCATTAAGTTGTACCACATCCGGCAGCAGCACTTTCAGCGAATCATTTTCCACGATCATATCCCTTGGCCAGAAAAAGTCATCATGGCCAACAGGGTTTGGCGGCTCCATAATGGCTTTTGGCTCATCAACCGTTCCGCCAATCATCGTGTGCAAAATACCATTTGGCTTATCTGCTGTTTGCAATACCAGGGTATTGCGGAGTAACCGGTTTGTGCTCATTGAGTTGGTGGTAGTATCGTTATAACCATACCATCCGTCAGAGAAAGTCCACACAGTTCTTCCGTCGGGTAATGGTTCGGATATTTGCCCGTCGGCACTCAGCCATGCATATTCATTTTCCGGCCGGTTATTTTGCCACATATAATTCATGGCCACATCAATTTCATTATCTGTTTCATCTAATATTTCTACCTTATCAATATTATATTCTGTATTTGATAAAAACACAAAACCAAGTGCAGCCCTTGCATCCACTGCTTTAAATGCAAATTGAAATTCTTCCCAGCCTGTATATAACTTATAATCGTATTGCAGTGTTTTGGCGGCACCCTTTATAACCAGTTTCATTTTTGCTGACCGCTTTTTTGCCTTTGCCCAAAAGCGCACCATATATACTTTACCTTTTTTGAAGGCCATCATATCATGCTGCAACCCTACATCCGGTACAGCGCCGCGGCTGGTAACATTTACCTGTAAAGATTTTAGCCCGTCTTTATACAAAGAATCTATAACAGAAGCCGATGCAACAACCGCGGCTTTCTTTTTAAATTGCCAGTTCTGCATATTTTTTTCGAAGCTTCCGTTGGTTAACAACTTTGCTTTTGAATTGATGTTTGCAGCGGCCTTTATTGAAGGCAGTGCCACTGGATAATCAAGGTTGGGAATCTTAAAATAATACATTGTTCCGGCTGTTATATTTTCTGTAGGCTGAATACTGTATTCATACTCCGTTACAGTATTGTTATCCATTGACTGGTTAAGCTCATTCGTCCGGGCCAATAGTTTTCCCGGCATGAATGTATTGCCGGTGCTGCTTAATTGTTGCGTGGTTGCAGCGAGATCGGTGACGATCGTATTTGCCAGCGTTATTTTAAATGGATTATTGTTGTCAAAATTGGTGAGGTAACGCCAGGGACCGTTAGGGGAAGAAGCTACCTGCAGGTTCGCATTAAAGCTTTTGTTTTCGCCGGTGGTGTTTTGCAACTGGATACGCAAACGCAAAATGCTGTCAATTGAATTAATGGTGATTGACTGGTTTTCAGCAGCCTTCCACGTGGCAGAAGATTGAGAACCGTTATTATTACGCCATCGCCAGTTGCCTTGTGAAATAAAAGCAAAAGAGGATGTGCTGAATGCAACACACAGGAAGATGAGCAGTGTACATTTTTTCATGCTTTTTTAAATTTATGTGGAGAATTATTTGATTCATAAGATTAGCTGCCTGTAAGAAAAGCGGCCAACACATCGCATAATATATATTTTTCTTCCAGGGTTAGATATGGCAATCACTTCAAATGTTTTTCAATAGTACATTCACAACCCCGTAACCGCTATTGTTTTATAAATAAATTCAACAAATATTTTAATTGTATGGCACTGAGGTAACAGCTCTTTTGCAGGACTATATGATATTTATTACCGGACGGGCTATTTTGCGCAATTACATTTATTGCTGATGAACAAACAAAGTATTTACAATTTTGCAGCGATTATTGTTGCAGCCTTGCTTGTTTTTATTTCAATATGCCGGATTGATTTTTATACTGGATGGATTGCTTTTACACCGCTGTTTATGTGCATTATAAATGCATCTTCCAAAAAATGCTTCAGGTCAGGATTAGTTTTCGGTGCAGCCTTTTCATGCTTTGCCTATTATTGGATGATAACCGGCGCACAACGTTTTACCGGTTATAATTTTTTATATGGCACAGGCGTAATGTTGCTATGTATGGTGTTTGTTGCATTTTACTGGGGTTGCTTATTATTTTGTTACTCATTGCTGCAGAGACCATTAAGGAATGTTGCGGATGTTTTACTTAACAGTGTAATAATGGCCACTGTTTTTTGTTTGTTTGAATTTTTATTATCATTTATTGCAGAGGGTTTTCCATGGTTTGGTTTTTATGCGGGCAGTTCGCTGATTGGGAATTTGTATGCCATTCAGCCGGCTGCCCTGTTTGGCAGTGCTGTTTTATCTTTTATATTAATTGTTATTAATTATCTGGCCGCTGTTTTTATTCTTCAAAAACAATGGTTGCGGTTAAGCATACCGATTGCAATTGTTATTCTTTATATGTTTTGTGGTTATTGGATATATTCAGGTTTCAATTCAACCATTGATAAAAAACATCCTGTAAAAATTGCTTTAATCAACGAAAATATTTTGCCTGATATTAAGTGGGATGATACGAATGGCGATGCGCTTGTACAACGCCTGCTCCGGCTTGATGAAGAAGCTGCTGCACAACATCCCGGCATTATACTATGGTCAGAATCTGCTGTTCCATGGACATACAGGAAAGACGATGATCTTGTAAATGAAATATTGAAAATATCAGGCCCTTCAAATGCTACACACATACTGGGCATTAATACAGCGATGAAAGATAATGTTGTGAATAATTCTTCTTATTGCATTCAGCCGGACGGTAATGTTGCCGGGCGGTATGACAAACAATCTTTATTATCGTTAATTGAAGCGCCGTTGTTTAATATAAACCTTCCTTTCTTTTCGAGTAATGGATTTATCGTAAGTACAAACACCGCTCATAACCTTCCTTTGCAAACAGCTTATGGTAAAGCGGGCATGTTGATTTGTAATGAATCGTCCGGCGTAAAAGCAGCCATGTTTGCAGTAAATAATGATGCGCAGTTTTTATGCAACATGAGTAACGATGGCTGGTTTAATAACACTTATATTGTGCGCAATCATTTTTACAAGGCAAGGTTAAGGGCTGTGGAAACAAGAAAAGATATGGCAGTTAATTCAAATAATGGCTATTCCGGTTTTATAAGCGCCAATGGCGTTATCATCAATCAAAGAAGGGATGTTGTGCCGTTTGTAATGGACGAAACGGTTTACACGAACGATTACAAAAGTTTAGCTGTAAAATATTCATATTTATTTATTTCAGCTTGTGCCATATTTGTACTGGCTGTTACCGTATTTAAATTTTTTACAAAGGACAATTAACACCGGGAACTACTTATGAATGCCACTGTATTACTTACAAATTGGATCATGCAAATGGCTGTGTGTTTTTCAATGCATAGTGAGAAAAAAGTTTTTTATAGTCCTGTGAATCCGAAGTCGTTCATCAGCGATACCATACAGCCTGTAATTCCCGGCGACTTTGCAGATCCTTCTGTTATCCGAGTTGGCAATAGCTATTACGCTGCCGGAACATCATCTGAATGGGCGCCGCATTATCCTCTTTTTAAATCAACTGATCTCATTCACTGGAAACAGTCGGGTTATCTATTTCCGCAAACACCGGCGTGGGCTTCTTCATCATTCTGGGCGCCTGAACTGTATTATCGCAACGGAATATATTATGCTTATTATACAGCGCGTAAAAAAGCTGATAACATTTCATGCATAGGCGTAGCTACATCAAAAAATCCTGAAAAAGGCTTCACAGATCAGGGTATTGTGCTGGAGTTTCACAAAGAAGCCATCGATCCTTTTATTATAGAAAGTGATGGTAAGTTATACATGTCATTCAAGGCTTATGGTTTGGATAACCGCCCGATAGAGTTATTATGTTATCAGCTTACCGATGATGGGCTAAAAACTACAGGCGAGCCTTTTATGCTGCTGCGTGATGATGAAAAGATTGGCCTGGAAGGACAATGTATAATTAAACGCAATAATTATTATTACATATTTTATTCGGCAGGCAGTTGCTGCGGAAGCAAGTGCAGTTATCATGTAAATGTAGCCAGGTCGGCATCACTTAAAGGCCCTTATACTAAGTATGAAAACAATCCTGTGCTTACTGAATATGGCGAATGGAAATGTACCGGGCATGGTACTATTGTAAACAATGCGAAAGGGGAAGATTATTATTTATACCATGCTTACAGCCAAGTGAATGATGTTTATACAGGAAGACAAGGCATGCTTGCAAAACTGGACTGGGATAAACAAACAGGCTGGCCGGTGATTAAACCTATTAGCGGCGAAAACCCTGCAAGCTTTAAAGATGATTTTTCAACCGGTAAATTGAACAACTACTGGCAATGGGATTTCAGGCATTCACAGCCGCAAATAAAGATTGAAAAAGGGTTATTGTATTTATCAGGCAAACCCACAGAAGATAATACAACCGGTATAGCATTATCAGTGCGCCCATATAAACCCAATTATGAAATAACTGCGGCTGTAGTGAATAACAATGGTTCATTAAAGGGATTATGTGTTTATGGCGATGCGAACCAATCTGCGGGCATTGGCATTAAAAATAATATTGTGCAGGTTTGGTATATCAAGGATAATGAAAAGAAAGTATTGAATGCTATAAATGCAAATGCTGCACAACCGTTGTATTTAAAGCTGGCAGTGAAGGATGGTTGCAAACTCAGGTTTTACTGGGGTGATATTGCAGGCAAATGGAATGAAATAATAACAGGAGCGGATTATTTTAATGCAGATTTTTTGCCACCCTGGGACCGCGCACCGAGACCAGGCTTATTACAGCAGGGAAATGAACCCGCTGCATTTGATTTTTTTGAGATCAGGTATTAATGAACTTTTTGAAAAAATTATTTAATCTTATTCGCCTTTAATACGGACGCTATAAAATATAACAGTACACCGCAACAAAAACAAAACACAGCAAGTATCTCTGCCTGCGTGGGATGCAGGCCAAAAAAATCATAACGAACATCAACCCTTATCTTTTCAATTAAAAAACGTTCAATACCCATCAGCATTAAACAATATGCAGATACACGGCCTGCAAGCTTTTCACGCCTTAAAGCAAATAATAAAACCAGTACGATTATTAATCCCATGACCAGCTCATATAAAGGCGTTGGATATACAGGTACAGCAAGTTTATAACAATAATCATCCCATGTGCAGCCCTGCATATAAATGCCCTTGCGCAAAATGTTATGAGGATAATCATAGCTCCATAACCAATTGGGTAACCAGGATAAAGGATTAGGTTTTGGATTATTTATACCCCAGTCGCCATCGCCTGCAATATGGCAACCGAGCCTCCCCAACGAATAACCCAATATTAACGCCGGCGCCAATGCGTCTGCCATGCGCATGCGCTGTACGCTAAACTTGTAATGATACAACCACATGGCAAATGTGGCTACAATAAAACCGCCGAGAAATGCAAAACCTTCCGAAGAAAAGAAAGTGTGTACAGGATCTTTAATAAATTTACCCCAGTGTTCCAATACACCAAAAACTTTTGCACCAATAATGCCCGACAAAGCCGCAACTAAAATGGCATGTGGTACATATTCGTGCGGATAAATTTTTTCAATGTCGTTATAAGGAACGGCAGGCCGCCGCTTGTATTGAATATAAAAAGTTACAAAGGCCCAGATAGCTCCGCAAATAATTCCCGCTGTTAAGTTGCCTTGTAATGAAAAAAAATAGTCAGCATTGTTTTCATACGTATCGCCGGTAAACAAGCCAATTAATTTAAAGCCGCCAATAAAGCCCAATATAAAATGAAACAATATGCGTTGAATATTTATGCCATTGCCAACAGTTATTGTTTCAGTCCTGTATGTTAATTCACCAATTTTTTCTTTATATTTTAATTCATGTTCCCATAAGCATGCAGCCGGAACAAAAGCCAGCGCCATAAAAAAACCAGCGGTGCTTACAGCCTTCAGGAACGGAAGACTTATTACAAAAAATTCTTCAATGAGATAATATAAATTGGGATACATGAAATTATCTTCAGAATATTTATGAAGATAGGATTATCGGCAAAATGATGTATGGTTTACTCGTTGAATAAAAATTTCCTGCCTGTCGTTGTCAGTTTAAAATCATCTGTTCTGAAAGGTGCAACAGGCAAACCATTTTTATTATACAAATCAATATTCCCGGGCTGGCCACTCCATAAATACCGTGCAGCAATGGGGTTTTGTATATGCATGCTATAAACAACCACTGAGGTTTCGTTTTTAATATAGGCTTTCGCCCAATGAAAAACGCTGTCGCTTCCTGCAATGGCAAACCCATGTATATAGCCATATTTGTTTTTGCAAATAATATTATTATCAAATGTTATAATGATGCTGTCACCCGCAACCTGCATATTTTTATAATGCGGGCTTACTTCAATGCTATCAATTCTATAAACCATACTTAATGCCGTCATCGCAAGCCGGTTGCCCACGGCCAGTTTGTTATGCGGATGCAGGTTATCTGCTTCGCCAATATCAATCGTTATAGCCATACCGGTATTGGACAATGATAAAGCAGCGGCCTGCGCTTCACGTAATTCAGCCCAGTCGCTATTTTCAGGCTGCACAGGTTCTTTGCCAAGATTAGGTAATTGAACAACCAGAAAAGGCAAATCGCCCTGGTTGAATTGCCGGCGCCAGTCTGTTATCATAGCAGGCAATAACTGTTTATATTCTTCAGCCCTGCCTGTATTGGCTTCGCCCTGGTACCAGATAAAACCTTTAATGCTTAACTGCGTTAGCGGCGCAATATTCGCGTTGTATAACACCGTTGGCGTTCCAAATATGTAGGTATTTGCAACCAATGGTTTTTTAAATTTTGATGCATCAATCTGCAGGCCTTTTTTATATTTCCATTCACCCGCCCAATAAGGAGACCAAAACATATTATACATACCACCTTTGCCACCGGCATCAAACACACGCACCACAACAATGTTATTTTTTGGTTTGATGATACTGTCGGGAATCTTAAATGAAGTCATTTTCATGTTGCCATAAGCTTCGCCCACTTTTATTCCGTTTACCCAGCAAATATGATAATCATCCACCTGGCCTAAATTGATATTGGCATTGCCAAAAAAATCTTTCGGGAAAGAATCATAGCTTTTCCTGAACCATACCGAGCCATCGTAATCTTTCAGTTCATTATCTTCCCAATGCGAAGGCTGGTTCATTGTTTTCCAGTCACTGATATCTGTTTCCGGTTTATACCATTGCTGCGCTAAACCCGGGTCATCTTTTAAATAATATTTTTTTTCCCATAATGATTTTATCTTTTCAAAATCATTGTTCATCTGCTGAATGCTTTTATGCGGGGCGAGGTAAGTATTATAAAATTTATCGAATTGTGGAAACTGCTGTATTGCAGTATTACTCATCCATTCTTCAATGGCGGTTGCACCAAGGTTATCGCTTATCAGGCCAATGGGAATATTTAAGTGTTGCTGAAGATAACTGCCGAAGAAAAAACCAACGGCTGTAAATCCGTTTACATCTTTTGTGTTTGCAATTTTCCATGAGCCGCTTTTAACTGTATCCTGCGGAACAAAATCAGTTCCAATGCCAACGGTAAATAACCTTATCTGATTGTTGTTGAACGCAGCGGTATCGGGTTTTGGATTGGCATCTTTAACCAGGAACTGCATATTGCTTTGACCGCCGCATATCCACACATCACCAAATAAAACATTGTTTAGTTCAACAGTATTTTTTCCTTTAATGATGATTTGATAAGGCCCGCCTGCACCCTGCGCCGGTAATGTTATTTTCCATTTGCCGTTAAGGGCAGTAGTATTATACGTTGCCTGATTGAATGATATAGTTACAGCTTCATTATTATCAGCAGTGCCCCAGATATTGCAGGGTTTATCGCGCTGCAAAACCATGTTGCTTTGAAATAATGCGGGCAGTTGCACATTGGCTTTTGTAACAATTGCTGAAGTAAGAAAAGATAAAACAATCGAAAGCTTTATTCCTGGTTTCATGTAACCTTTTTAATTAATCAATCTGTTCAATAGTAATGGTGTGTTCAACAGGTTGTGCAAGCTTATACATTTCATCCGCCATTGCATCCATTTGTTTTTGCAAAGCATCACGCTGTGCTTTTGTATGTGTTTCCATATACGCTTCTTTTTTGCCATTGATGAACGGGTTCTTCTTTGCTTCTGCCATTATTGAATCGGTTATGGCTTGTGAATCCTGCAGGAACCAGCCTTTATCATATAAATAATCATAACTGATCCAATAAAATGCACGCAGTTTATCTTCCAGGTCTTTGTGTTTCAATTGCAATTCCATTATTTTCTTTGCCTGTTGATATTGCGGCGTATTGCTTAATAAAGCAAGATTAATACCCTTGTTTAATTCAGCGCCGGTAAAGGTTTTGATAACATCACCATCGATCTCCAGGTTATAATTTTTGTTTGCATCAAGGCTTTTTACTGCAAGCATTTCCTCATTAAATTCTTTAATAAACGGAATGACGCTCAATGCTTCATATTGCTTCTGCGGGTTTAAAAATACCCTTGCCGTTGAATCAACCGGGAACGGCAGCGACTTTGCCAAATATTTAAAGGAAACGGTATCATTTTTTTTATTGATTGCTGTAACAGTTGCATTATCCGCGTTGATGAGCTTACCGGTTTTTCCATTAATTAAAACATGGGCAATTGGTTTGCCAGCCAAGCCCTGCGCTTTCAAAAACAAATATGCCATCACCAGGTGGCCGGCGTTGCCAGGATGAATCCTGTCGGGCCCTGTAATTGTAAAACCGGTATCTGTTTGTTGTCCTTTTAAATTAATATCAGTCATCGGATAAAACAAATCAACATATGGCCAGTTGTTTTTAATGGCTGCTTCTTTCTGAAAAGCAACAATGCCTTCCATCGTTTTAAACTTTCCCCAAAAAGGATCTTTGCCATTCTTCACCATTTCATCATACGGCGATGAAGCCATCATAATTTTTTTAATGCCGGAATAGGCATTGACTTTATCACGAATTTTTTCAAACCATTTGTAAGCGGTATCAATAGCACTTTTGCGCACACTGTCCGTCTTGTCTTTATGCATCCAGTATTCAAAATAACGGCTGTCATTCATGCCAAAACTTATGGATAAAACAGTCGGCTTTTTTATAAGCAGGTCGCTGTCCATACGCAGGTAAATTTGTCTTGCCACATCACCGCCAATGCCGCCGTTATATACAGTAATTCTTCTTTCGGGAAAATGCGTGATGTAATACAGCCAGATATAGGTTTCATAAAAACCCGCTTCTGTAATGCTGTTGCCTGCAAACACAACACGGTCGCCGTTTACAAAAGGCGCGGGTGATTTTTGTGCGAACGAAAGCAGGCAGGCCATTAAACAAAAACAACTTAGTGCAAGCTTTAATTTCATTCTTATATTTTTTTGTTTTTAGTTGCTGAACAAAGCGCCCGGTATGTATTGTAGTAACATTTATGGCGCGAATAATAAGTACATTCAGCCGGTATTTACCACTATCGCTAATAGATAATTAACAATTTTAATATAGCGGTAAAGCTATTGTAAAGTGTCTTATCTGTTACCACATAAACTTTTGCCTTTGAAAAATTTTTCTTTCCTGTTTTTATGTTGCACTGTTATTGTCGCGCACGCACAAACAAAATATTCCGCTGATTATGTAAACCCGTTTATTGGCGCCAGTGCCAGCGCGGGCAAAGCGGGCATTTATCACGGGCTTGGCAAAACTTTTCCCGGCGCCACCACGCCGTACGGTATGGTGCAGGTGAGCCCGAATACCATTACCGGCGGCGATAATGGTTCCGGCTACAGTTATGAACATACAAGTATGGAAGGTTTTGCATTCACACAAATGAGCGGTATTGGCTGGTATGGTGATCTGGGTAATTTTTTGGTGATGCCTGCAACAGGCAAACTGAAAACATCTTCGGGAAAATTAAATGATAAGCCCGGAACCGGGTATCGTTCCCGATATGATAAAGCAAGTGAAAAGGCATCAGCAGGTTATTATACGGTTAAACTAACAGATTATAATATCAAAGCAGAAATGACGGCGGCGCCGCACAGCGGCATATTGCGTTTCACATTTCCGGCAAATAAAAGATCACGCATACAAATTGACCTGGCAAGAAGGGTAGGAGGAACATCAACAACACAATTTGTAAAAGTTCTAAACGATAATACCATTGAAGGCTGGATGAAATGCACGCCTGGTGGCGGTGGCTGGGGTAATGGTGACGGCAAGGCCAGCTATACGGTTTATTTCTATGCACAATTCAGCAAGCCTTTGAAAGATTATGGCGTGTGGCGGGCAAACATTCCCGACACGGCGGGCCGCAAACGCGAAGCAATAGAAAGTGATTATTACCAGCGATGGATTGCCAGTGCCGCTATTGAAAAAAATAGTAAAGAGGCCGAAGGAAAGCATCTTGGCTTTTATACGGAATTTGAAACAAAAGCAAATGAACAGGTTTTAATGAAAGCAGGCATTTCATTCGTGAGCATTGAAGGGGCGAAGAAAAATCTAGAAGCAGAAATAAGCGGCTGGGATTTCGATAATGTTCATGAAAATGCAGTTAAGCTTTGGAATAATGCCTTAAATATTATTTCAATTGATGGTGCAACAGAAGAACGGAAATTTGTTTTCTATACAGCATTGTATCATACCATGATTGATCCGCGGATTGTAACCGATGTTGATGGTAACTATACCGGTGGCGATAATAAAATCCATCATTCAACAGCATTTAATAAACGCAGCATATTCAGTGGATGGGATGTTTTCAGAAGCCAGTTCCCTTTACAAACCATCATCAATCCAACATTAGTGAATGATATGATCAATTCACTGGTAACGTTGGCTAATGAAAGCGATAGCAATTACCTGGAAAGATGGGAACTGCTGAATGCTTACAGCGGTTGCATGCTGGGTAACCCCGCCGTTGTTGTACTGGCTGATGCATACATGAAAGGTATCAGGAATTATGATGTTGAAAAAGCATATCAGTATGCCGTTAATACCAATGAAAAATTTGGTAACGGAAGATTGGGATATGATCCCGGCAGCATTGCCAAAACGCTTGAATATGCTTTTGATGACTGGTGTTTATCGCAGCTCGCAGACAGCTTGCATAAAGATGATGATGCAAAAAAATATTATGCACGTTCGCTGAATTATAAAAATATCTGGGATACATCACACAACTGGTTTCGTCCACGCAAGGAAGATGGCTCCTGGGAGCCCTGGCCAAAAGATGGACGGTTAACAGATTGGTATGGCACATTTGAAACCAATCCTTACCAGCAGGGGTGGTTTGTTCCGCATGATGTGGATGATATGGTTGCATTAATGGGCGGGAGGAAAAAAGTAATTGCCGACCTGGAAGATTTCTTCAATAAAACGCCTACAAATTTTTCATGGAACAGTTATTATAATCATGCAAATGAACCGGTGCATCATGTGCCGTTCTTGTTTAATCGCCTCGGCGCTCCGTGGTTAACGCAATACTGGACAAGGATTATCTGCGACAGCGCCTATCACAATGCTGTTGAGGGTTTGGTGGGTAATGAAGATGTGGGCCAGATGAGTGCCTGGTATGTGCTGGCATCTATTGGTATCCATCCTGTGTGCCCCGGATCAACAAGAATGGAAATTACAAGTCCTTCATTCAAGCAGGCAACGATTCATTTAAAAGATGATAAAACATTTTCCATCATTGCGCATAACAATACTTCATCCAATATTTATATACAAAGCGCCCTGTTGAACGGCAGGCCTTATAATAGATGTTATATTGATTATTATGATATAATGAAAGGCGGCAGGCTTGAATTAACGATGGGTGCAAAGCCAAATAAAAACTGGGGAACAATGCAGCAAGCTGCACATAAAGACAGTATTGCTACAAATTTTTTTAAAAGAACAGCGGGTGTTGTTGCTATGGATGGCGGTTATACAATCCGGTTGAATGACGGTAAAATATTATGGCTGTTTGGCGACAGTTATATTGATGAATATGACAGCATAACTAAAACAGTTCCCTGCTTATTCCAGGCAAGAAACAGCGCTTTATTGCAGCCTTCCGCAAACGATTGGCAGCAGGCTAATACCATTGCTTTAACCGGTAATAAAAGCCATGACAAAACATTTCTAACAGATAAAAATAATCCCAATCATTTCTTCTGGCCGGGCTGCGGTTATCAATTGAATGATACCATTTTCATCTATGGTATGAACATGAAAAATGCAAAGGGCGGTTTGGGTTTTGCCAAAGCCGGGAATGATGTATGGATAAAGCTTTCGTATCCTTCTTTAAAAACAATTGCTATACAGGAATTACCTGCAAGCGACAGTATACAGTTTGGCAGCGGTTTGGTAGAAGATAAAGAAAACGGGTTTGTTTATATCTATGGCGCGAAAGCAAAATTTATATCAGCGGATGTATATGTAGCGAGGTTCTCTTACAATAATCCTGCTGCGGAATGGGAATATTGGAATGGCGCATCATGGGGTAATAAAATTAAAGACGCGAAACCTGTTACGGAAGCGTTGTCCAACAGTACAACCGTATCTAAAGTGAAGGATAAATATCTTTTGCTTACAGCAGCATTCAGCGTAAGCTGCGATGGCGGTAAAGATATTTATGCAGCTATAAGCGATCATCCGGAAGGGCCTTTTTCAACACCTGAAACTATTTATACCATTAACGATACATTGCAGGGTCATTATCCTTTTTTTTATTTGCCAATTGCGCACCCGGATTGTATTAACGATAATAATGAATTGTTGGTTCATTATTCCATCAACGGATATGAGCCTTGTATTAAAAATTGTATCAACAACAGGTTTAATCCCGAATATTACCGCCCGCAGGCCATAAATATTTCATTAAATGCGCTTGGCATAAATTAGTGAATAGTATAAAGACAGTAAACAAATTGAAGCTTTATCTTAAGGATGCTTTGCATTTACCAGCTTAACCGTTTTAAAACCGAATAACGGAATGTTGCATTCAAAATGAACTTTTTGTTTTCCGTTAAATTGAACAGATGAAGTGATGGCATCATTCAGTTCAACAAACTGCAATTCATCAGCATAACAATTCAGCCTGATATGATGTTTTGTTTGATCCGAAGAATTGTTCACCAATCTTATATACAGATCGTCGCCTTTATAATACATGGCTGTTACTGCCAAGCCATCATCCACATTTTCAATAAAATTATTAACCGTTTTATCGGCATCGGCTGAAGCTGTAATAATGGGTTGGTTCCATTTAATTGTTTCATTGTTTAAACCGGCTTCATTCCATTTGCCTTTATGCGGCACGAGTGCATAATGCATATCCGTTGGCCCGTCAAGGCTGTAATTCCTGTCCCATAAACCAACACCGGAG
>JAEWJV010000203.1 GCA_023386395.1 Bacteroidota bacterium | reverse complement strand
AATTATGAAACGTGAAAACTTCAGGATTTGATTATTGTTTTGTAAATGCGAAATTTATAAACAATAAAATTTATAATGTTGAATATGATTATGGATTTAAAATCATCCCGCTTTTATATTCACGTTTAACGATTCACGTTCTTAATTAAGCCGTATAAAAACCTTTGTGCCCACAGGAACCATGCTGTATAATTCTTCAACATCCCTGTTGCGCATACTTATGCAACCATCAGTCCAGTTCCTGAAGCGGTCAATCTGAAAATCTTCGTGCGGCCATGTGCCATGAATGCCAATGCCACCTCCAATTTTAGCCGATGCAGGAACAATGCCTGCATTTTTCCGCGCATTAAATTTTTCATAACTGGATGGTGTAGGGTAATCAAGCATCATCATCCTATCCCATTTGGAATGAATTCTTTTTGAAACAATGGCAAAGTTACCTTCGGGCGTTTTGCGGTCGCCTTCATACAGTTTATCGCGCATATCATTACTCCCAAATACAACGGGATAAGTTACCAGCCAGCCTTTCCGGTCAAAAACTTTTAACTCATACCGCGTTTTATGTATAACAATGTAATAAGGTGAGTCATATATCTGTGCAGGATGAAAAGAAGTGCACAGAAAACAAGCAAGTAATAATGCAGTAACCAATTTTAGTTTCTTCATTTTCCCACTCATACATTTACTATAACGATAAACAGCTTCTTTGAGTGTGCAGCCAATATATTTTTTCTGCCGCTATATATACAACATTTGGAAAGTTCATAAACTTTCCAAATGTTTGCTAACAAAAAATATATGGCAGATACAAAGCTTGACAAAACAAGTACCAGGGCGCCTGAAAAATTTGATAAAGAAAAAACAAAGGCAGCATTGCCTGCTATATATGAGGAGCTTGATGAATTGCAAAATGTTTTGTATGCGCAAGGCAAATATGCTGTACTTATAGTTTTGCAGGGCATGGATGCCGCAGGCAAAGACGGGCTTATAAAAAAAGTATTCAGTTCTGTAAACCCGCAGGGCATTATGGTGCAATCTTATAAAGTGCCTACAGCAGAAGAACTGTCGCATGATTTTTTATGGCGCATTCATAAGCATGCGCCAGCCAAAGGCATGATACAGGTTTTTAACCGCTCTCATTACGAAGATATAATTGTAACAAGGGTGCACAAGATGATTGACGATGAAACGGCATTTAAAAGAATGAAAGCAATTAACGATTTTGAAGAATTGCTCGTTCATCATAATAATACCATCATACTTAAATTCTATTTGCATGTTTCGCAGGAAGAGCAACACGAACGGCTTGATGAAAGAATTCATGATAAAACAAAACAATGGAAGTATAATGAGAATGATTTTATTGAAGCAGCTTTAAGAAAGGAATATCTAAAAGCGTATGAAGATTGTTTTAAACACTGCAATAAGGTTAAATGGACAATTGTTCCATCAGATCAAAACTGGTATAAAGAATACCTTGTTGCCACAACCCTGAGAGATGCATTAAAGGAATTAAACATGCAATACCCGGGTATAAAAAAATAAGGCAATGTGTTGGCCGGATTAAAGAAACAATTTACATTCACAATATATTGTTAACCCAAAAAATACTTTTATGGGGTTTTTAAAAGAATTCAAAGACTTTGCTGTAAAGGGCAATGTAGTAGACCTTGCTGTTGCAGTAGTAATTGGCGGAGCTTTTGGAAAAATCGTCAGTTCCCTTGTGGACGATATTATTACGCCGGCCATTCTTACACCTGCCCTAAAGGCGGCTAATCTTAGTAATCTTAATCAACTTGTTATTCCTGGTACAGCAATCAAATACGGTAATTTTCTTTCGCAGGTAATTTCATTTATCATTATTGCATTTGCATTATTTCTTATTATCAAAGGTATAAATGCTACTAAAAGGAAAGAAGAGGCTGCCGCGGCTACACCGCCTGCACCTTCTTCCACCGATCAATTATTAATGGAAATTCGTGATGAGCTAAAGAAAAAAGCATAACAGGATTCCTGCCTGACAGACTGTGTAAAACTTGCTTTCGCATTGTATCATTCTCTGTTTACATTGCGGCAGTTTTACACAGTTTCTATTTATAAAGCATTATTGTGAATACGGAAAATTATCAAATAAAATTACCGCAGTTTGAAGGGCCTTTCGACCTGCTGTTATTTTTTATTGAGCGTGATGAAATTGATATTTATAATATTCCTATCAGTAAAATAACCAAAGATTTTCTTGTTTATATACATCATCAGGATAAACTAAATATTGAGCTAAGCAGCGAATTCATCTTGTTTGTATCAACGTTGATGCGTATTAAGGCAAAGATGCTACTGCCACGAAAAGAGCTGGATGCTGAAGGCAAAGAAATTGATCCGCGCCAGGAGCTGGTTGACAAAATTCTTGAATACAAGAAGTTTAAAGAAGCTGCCGCACAAATGGCTGAAATGGAAGCCACCCGCATGCTGATGATGAAACGTGGCAACCTGCAGCGCGAGCTTTCGCTGGTGGGTGAAGAAGCTGCTGATGGCACGGAAATCCAGACCATTACCTTATTCAGGCTGATGAAAGCGTTTGAGCGTGTGATAAAACGCATGAACGAACGCAATAACAAACCTGTTCATACTGTAATCCGTTATAATTATACTATTGAAGAAAGCCGGGCCTTTATGCTCGGCCTGGTTGAAAAACAAAAAACAGTTTCATTTGAAAAGGTTTTTGAAGTTTGTGAAAATCGCATTCATGCCATTTTTCTTTTTCTTTCCATGCTCGAACTGGCGCAGCAGAATTATATGAATATTCTTACCGGCGAAGGCCGCAATAATTTTATATTAGAGTGGAATGAAGAAAGGAAAGAAGAACCAATTGTTCAAGCGGCGGAAGAGCCTTCCTCCTAATCAACTTTTATATTCCATTACAGGGTGCCTTTCAAACGGATATTTATTTTCATCAAAAATATAACGGTAAGTAACCATGCGGCGGCTTTGAACAGCGCCAAGGCTTTTATAAATATTTACCATCTTAGGATTCCAATCTCCGGCCCAACCCATTTCATAGCGGTCATACCAGTCATTTGGCTGAATTAATAAACTGGCCTCATAAATCATGAAAGAGTCAATGCCCAATGCCTGGAATTTAGGTACAATTCCAAATGCCACTCCTGTAAATATGCGGCATTTATTGCTTTTCTTCATCCATAATAAACGCAACTTTTCAATTAAGCCAAGCCTGCCGTTAAAATGCTTAAAGTATTCATTAAGATCAGGAATATTGATCCACATGGCAATGGGTTCATCCTTATAATAAGCAAACCATATAAGCCGTTCATCCATTACTGCCTTCATCTTATTAAAAAGCTTCATTACATCTTTGGCTGAAATTTCTTTGGCTTCGCCATGCTGTGCCCAGGCAGCATTATATACAGTCGCAAATTCGTGCGCATGCTTTTCAAGGTTTTTTATGCTGATATGGCGTGCTGCATAACCTGGCTTATTTTTGAATTTAGCATAACGTTCAGGAAAGCGGTCCGGAAGCTTATCCTTAACACGCATAGCATAATAATACTGATTATAATAATTTTTGAAACCATAATTTTCAAAGAGCTTTTCATAGTAAGCCGGATTATATGACATGCCATAAATTGGCGGCTTGTCAAATCCTTCTGTCATTAGC
>JAEWJV010000176.1 GCA_023386395.1 Bacteroidota bacterium | reverse complement strand
CCATAGCGGCCGGGTTATTATCTGACGTAGTAATTTTCCCTTTAATGCCGCCAAATCCTTCGTCATTCTCCTCATCCAGCGCCCATGCACCATGTGCTGTTAATATTAAAAGAATTGCAAAGAGTATCTTTTTTATTGATTGCTTATCCATATATCTCATCTATAAATTTTGGCTGCAAAATTCTGCTTGTATAAGCGATAAGGTTTATTAGATCGGGAAACAAGTTTACGCAATCGGGAAAGGGAATAATTATGGCATTATTACGATAATTGAAGTTTTACAAACGATGCCCAAAAAGAATAAGAAGTTAATAAAATTAACATTTCCAATTGTGAAATGGTATCTATTTTGGATTTTTAATGCCTTAAAAAATATAGTACCTGATTGTTAACTTTTAAAATCTCGGATACCTTATGAAAAAGAAAATCTATGTAGTTTTCGAAGCCTTTACTATTGATGGAAAACCTATTTTGAGAAATGATTCGGCGTTTTGGCTTGAGCAAAATGCAAAGGAATATGCCAGCACGCAAAATGACATTTACAGGAAAGCCAATATAGACGCTTCTTATAACATTATGCCTTTGGATATCAGTGATATTCCATCGGAGAATTAATACTGTTAAACAGCAAAAGCTGTAACCAAAACTGATTATGCTAAAATGCGCTCCTAAATTGCCTTAAACTAATGTACAGTTGATGATTCTTTGGAAAAGCCTGCAGGCTATGCACATAAAAATCTTCCGTAACATTGCAGATGCTTCAAAAAACATATAGCATTTATTCTGATGATTTGAATGACGTGCAGTTATTTATTGAATACGGCAAACGCCATATTGCATGCTGGTGCAAAAAAATCGGCGATAATGTATTAAGGGCTTTTGAATTTTTTCAATACAGCAATCTTTCATCGATGAATTTTGAAGAGCTTATCGATAATGCAAAACTGCGTTCAAGATTGTTGACAATGCCCGTTGCCGGCACCAGTTTTTTCTGGAATACAGATGAAGCTTTATGTGTTCCAAAAGAAAAAAACGATACAGCATTTTTACAGCAGAATTTTAATTTGCTTAAAGGTTGCCTGCCTGCCTCAACCATATTTGCTGAACAGGCTGCTCCATGCACCATAGCCTGGCGTTTGGAAAATGATAAGCAGGACATTGCAAAAAAGTGTTTTGCTAACGCAACATTTACACATCCCTTTGTTGCTTTATTAAATTCACTGATACATACAGATGAAAACCTCATCTACCTGTTTTTTTATCCCCGTTATTTTACAATTTGTTTATTTAAACAAAATAAACTGCACTATTTAAACATAGCTGAATACATTACACCTGAAGATGTATTGTATTTTATTTTGAATGTGTGCAAGCAATACGAAGTGGAAAAAAATGTTGCCATACAATGTGGTGGATTTATAAATAATACTTCCAAACTTTACGAAACTTTATACCAGTATCTTGAAGGATTTCAATTGCTGCACATTGATGAAACCTGTTTTGCCGGAGACGAGTTTAAAGAATACCCGGCCCATTATTTTATGCCTTATATAAATTATGCTGTATGAGGATAATTTCAGGATCATTGGGCGGAAGAAAAATTCACCCTCCTTCAAAGATGCCTTATACAAGGCCAACAACAGATGTAGCAAAGGAAGGCCTGTTTAATATTCTGCAAACAAGAATAGATTTTGACGGCGCTAAAACGCTTGATCTTTTTGGAGGAACAGGCAGCATAAGTTACGAGCTTGCATCAAGGGGTGCTTCAAACCTTACTATTGTTGAAAAAGATGCGGCGATGTATGTTTTCATTAAAAAAAATATTGAATTGCTTAAAATTGAAAACGCCCATGTTTTAAAAATGGATGTATTTAATTTTCTTACTGCCTGTAATGAACAATATGATTTTATTTTCGCCGGCCCTCCTTATGCCTTAACCACAATTGATGAATTGCCAAAAATAATCGTTGAAAAAAACCTTATTGCAGAAGATGGCTTTTTTGTTTTAGAACACACTCCACGCAACGATTATGAAAAATATAAAGGCTTTAGTTTTAAGAGAAATTATGGAACAACCATATTTAGTTTTTTTATCCCCATCCCATAAAGAGTTATGTAAGTTGCTATGGCTAACGCAATATTTGCTACTAGTTGGAAATTATATAAATGTGAGATTGAAATACATTGAAAGCTTATAATTAAAATTCTTTGAATAATATTTTTTGAATTATAAACTCTTTTCAGAGATGGGGCAAACAATATTCATAACCGGAATAGGTACGGATGTTGGCAAAACGGTGACTGCTGCAATACTTACAGAAGCGCTGAAAGCCGACTATTGGAAGCCGGTGCAGGCAGGGTTTGATGCCGGCACGGATTCAACCTGCATTAAATCTTTAGTCAGCAATTCATATACAACCATTCACCCTGAAACGTATAAATTAAAGTTGCCGGCTTCGCCGCATATTGCAGCAAGAGAAGAAGGCATTAAAATTGAATTAAGTGAGATTGAAAAAAAATACTTCAAAATAACTAATAACCAGGCTCTAACGCACCACCTGGTTGTTGAAGGTGCAGGCGGCTTAATGGTTCCTTTAAATGAAAATGAATTTGTGCTTGATCTTATCAAAAAGCTAAAAGCAAAAGTTATTTTGGTAAGCCGGAATTATTTGGGCAGCATCAATCATTCCCTATTGACAGCACAGGTTTGCAAAGCACATAATATTGATGTGTTAGGATGGGTTTTTAATGATCATTATATGAATTACGAAGATGAAATTGTGCAATGGAGCGGATATAAAAAAATTGCTTCATTGCCATTCACAAATAATGTTACCGCAGGCTTTGTAAAAGAGCAGGCAGCAATACTTAAAAACAATTTGATTTTTTGATACCGCTGTTCACCCTACTTTAAATATCGTTTACAGTATCTTTGATTATTGCATTACCGGCAAATAATATGAATTTAAACGCAATCTTCCTGCGGTCATTCCGCATTTTATTGTTACCGTTTTCCTTATTGTATGGTCTGGCGATTGTTGTTCGCAATTTTTTTTATAATAAAAAAATCTTTCAGTCAGCCTCGTTCAACCTGCCTGTAATTTGCATTGGCAATCTTTCATTAGGCGGCACAGGTAAATCGCCGATGGTAGAATATTTACTGGAATTATTGCATGATAAATATGCAACGGCAACATTAAGCCGCGGCTATAAACGTAAAACAAAAGGTTATGCGCTGGCCAATGAAAATACCGATGCTATTGATATTGGCGATGAGCCTATGCAGTTTTATACCAAATTTCCTGATGTTGCCGTTGCCGTTGGAGAAGAAAGAATTGTAGCCATACCACAATTGCTGCATGATAAACCGGGCATACAGGTGATTATATTGGATGATGCTTTTCAGCACCGTGCTATAAAAGCCGGATTAAACATTTTGCTAACAGTGTATGATGATTTATATACGGACGATTTTTTCTTTCCCACCGGCGATCTGCGCGACCAGAAAGTATCTGCCAAACGAGCCGATATAATTGTTGTTACAAAATGCCCACTGAATCTTTCAGCAACAGAGAAAGAAAAAATTATTCAGCAGTTAAATCCATTAGAAAACCAACGGGTTTTCTTTACAGCAATACAGTATCAAACACCGCATCATATCATCAGCAAAAACGAAAAACCTGTTTCACTAACCGATGAAGTTTTACTGGTGCATGGCATTGCCAATCCGCAGCCTTTAAAGAACTATATCTCAGAAATAAGCGAGGCTTACGATGAAGTAAGTTATAGCGATCATCATATCTTTTCAATTGACGATTTAAAAGACATCAATAAAAAATTCGCGAAGATCCAATCAAACAATAAGCTCATCATTACAACAGAAAAAGATGCGGTTCGGCTGCTGAAATTTAAAGAACAACTGCTGGAAATCCCTCTATATGTATTGCCTGTAAAACCCGTTTTTTTATTTGACAGCGCTGAAGTTTTTAACAACGCAGTTATTGACTTTGTGAATAGCTTTAAAAAAGATGATATTGAAACCGCTATATGATTTTTATGTAGCGTATATTGACGGACTGATTGAAGTGGATGCCGCAATAATATATAACTATAAAAATAAAACCCGGCTTAAATGTTGTTCAGGATGAGGAATGATAATGGAATTGAAGTGTTGCGACGCAAGGGTCCCGTCATTTGCCTGCAACCAAAACAATTTCAATCAACTCATGCAATGCGTGATAATTAAGAAGTAAAAGCAATGAAATTCAGATGAAACGTAAACATTCAAAGCACCAGTCTTCGCAGGCTTATATGTTGAAAGGCACGCTCGATATCGCAAGGAGTGGCTTGGGTTATGTAGTTATAGCCGATGGCAGCGGTGATGTGCTCGTGAGGCCCGGCAGTTTTAATAATGCATTGCATGGAGACACGGTTCGCGTAAAAGTGTTTAAGGAACATCCTGTAACCGGTAAAAAAGAAGGTAAGATAACAGAGGTTATTTCAAGATACCGTACAGAATTCATTGGTGTTTTACAGGTATCTGCAAAAGCTGCATTCTTTATTGCAGATACTGACAAGCCTATGCCCGACTTTTATATTCCTTTCGATAAATTAAATGGTGCAAAAAACAAAGACCATGTAAGCGTGCGGCTGGTGCGCTGGAATGATGACGATAAAAAGCCAATCGGTGAAGTAATAAGTGTAATAAACGAGGAAGACGTAAATAACATGGCCATGCAGGAGATAATTGCAGAAAATGGTTTCTCCTTATCATTTACCGATGAAGCTGTTAAAGAAAGCGGGCAACTGAGTGGCGATATAACAGAAAAAGAAATTAAGAAGCGAAAAGATTTTCGCGATGTGCTTACGTTTACAATAGATCCCGTGGATGCAAAAGATTTTGATGATGCTATATCAATCAAAAAAATAAAAAAAGATATTTATCAAATTGGCGTTCATATTGCCGATGTAAGCCATTTTGTTAAAGAAGGTTCTGCTTTGGATGAAGAAGCATACACACGTGCCACATCAGTGTATTTGCCTGATCGTGTGAATCCTATGCTGCCCGAAAATATTTCCAATGTTTTATGTTCGTTACGCCCAAAAGAAGATAAATATACTTTCTCTGCCGTGTTTGAAATGAACACAAAAGCTGAGGTGAAAAATATGTGGATCGGCAGAACGATTATTCATTCTGATCACCGCTTTACTTATGAAGATGTGCAGCAGGTAATTGAAGACGAGGAAGGGTTATATAAAGAGGAAATCTTATTGCTGAATGGCATTGCACAGAAAATGCGCAGGCAGCGTTTTAAAAATGGCGCTATCAATTTTTCTTCGCAGGAAGTACGTTTTAAGTTAGATGAGCATGGCAAGCCCATTGGTGTCGTAATAAAGGAAAGCAAGGAGGCACATCAACTGATTGAAGAGTTTATGTTGCTTGCCAACAGAACGGTTGCCAAATATGTAAGCGATATAAGGGCATCAAAAAAAGAGGTGGCTTTTCCTTACCGCGTGCACGATGAGCCTGATAAAGACAAGCTAATTCCCTTTGTTGAATTCTCCAGGAAATTCGGGCACAAATTCAATATGAGCTCACCTGAAAAAATTGCGGCCAGCTTTAACCAGTTGTTAAAAGATGTTGAAGGAAAACCGGAGCAGCATGTACTGGAGCAGTTAGGCATCCGCACTATGGCAAAAGCAGCCTATAAAACAGAGAATATAGGCCATTATGGCCTGGGCTTTGAAGATTATTGCCATTTCACTTCGCCCATCCGCCGTTATCCGGATGTAATGGTGCACCGCATTGTAGCGAGTTGCTTAAAAAAGAAGCCCATTGAAGACAAAAAGATGGATGAGAAATGTGCGCATTGCAGCGAACGCGAACGGGCAGCAATGGATGCTGAACGTGCCGGTAACAAATACAAGCAGGTGGAATTCATGCAGCAGTTTTTGGGGGAAGAATTTGAAGCTGTCATCAGCGGCGTGGCACGCTTTGGCTTTTGGGCAGAAACAGTTGAACATAAATGCGAAGGTTTAATAAGCATTCAGGATTTAAATGATTTTGATGAATTCAGGCATATTGAAAGCGATTATAGTTTGGTAGGCAGGAGAAGCGGCAAACAATTTCGCATGGGCGATAAAGTAACCATACGCGTTGTAGCTGCCAACCTTGATAAAAGACAATTAGATTATGAGTGGGTAAATAACGCTTCGGCTTCTGATAGAAAAAGCAGGAAACCTAAAAAGAAAAACAAGAATTAAAATGCCTCTCATCTCACGCTAATATTTTTCCCATACATTCACAAGCATGCGTTCAATAGCTTTTCTTACAGACTGTGCACGCCCTGCGTGGTTATTTATTAATACAGAAAATATAACCAGCCTGCCGCTTTTACAATTAAGGTAGCCGCTTAATGCAACTACTCCGTGTATAGTACCTGTTTTGCCAAAAATATTATCACCGATATTAACGTATAAACCTTCGAGTGTGCCGGTATTGCCTTTGGGCAGGATATTATG
>JAEWJV010000138.1 GCA_023386395.1 Bacteroidota bacterium | reverse complement strand
CAATTGTTCATCGCTATAAGAAACTAAATAATCAAGCTTAAACGACATCCCGATTTCCTTAACCTGGTCAGGTGTAAAATCGCTGTATTTCATATCATCGGCGATAGTGCCGTCTTCTTTTTTGCCTTTATCTTTTTCAGATTCAACAATCGATACAGGCTTTAAAATACTTTCTTTGGAAGCACCGCTTTCAGGAGATGTTGCATAAGCAAAAATGGTAATCTTCTCTGCTTTTTTCTCAGCCGGAATAAAGACATTCAATGTTGCCGTGTTATCATCAACTGACAACCCTTTGCTGGTATCAAAATTATTAACCGCTTCACTGTTGTATTGAAATGCCCATTTAACGCCTGAAAAATTTACAGGCGTTTGCAACGGCGCCATAGCATGCGCTGTATATTCAAACTGGCCGCCGGGATAAATGATTTCAGGGCCCTCGATAAAAGAAATGGTTTCCGATACTGGTTTTGCAGGCTCAGGCAGAGAGGGTTCAGGTGCTGTTTTATTCTTTAAATATTTGGTTTCAATAAAACCATGCAGTACAGGATAATTTTTATCGGTTGAACGTTTGCCCGGCACTTCAACCCAGGCCCACGTACAGTTTTTTATATTGTTGTAAGTAAGTGCACCACCTTCATTTTTTACAGTTACAATATCTCCGTCAATTATAGCTTCGCCGGGAAAATTACTGGCTTCTGCATCCGGCGTTGCCTTCAGGTATTTTAATACTGCACCAACGCCTGTTATTTCATGTTCAAACTTTTCATAACTGCAATCAGTCTTTCTTTGAATTGTGCCTGTTTGCTGCAGCGTATGTGTAAGTTCATGCGCCAATAAATGCCTGCCTTTATTTGAAGCAGGATCATACTCATTTTTATTAAAATAGATATCATTACCTGTAGTAAATGCTTTTGCGTTAATGCTGCGGCTTATTTCAGCGGCAGTATCATTGGCATGAATACGCACGTTGCTAAAATCAGCGTTGAAACGGGTTTCCATAAATTGGCGGGTTTGACGGTCTAATGCCATGCCGCTGCCTTTAGTTTCCTGCAACTGACTGCTTGCTGTTTCCGGAACTGTATTTAGTGTGTTCATCTCTTTTCGCTGCACTTCTTTCTCTTCCTCTTCGCAATGCGCACATTGGCGCTGAGCATTAATAACAGATGGCCTGAAAAAAGAGGGTTGCTCAACAGGATTATCATGCATTACACGATCTGCCATAGCATCGGCTTCCTGTTCATAGATATCATTTGGCTGGTTGATTGTAAGCTTTGGCTGAAAGAAAAACTGTTTATTATTGTTAACAGATGGTGTATCTCGTTTATTATTGATCAGGCTGGTAAGCATAAATTTATTCAGCTAAACAAAGACCAATTGAAAAAAGGTTAGCACAATAAATGTAAATATTTTATTGAATATAGCTGATGTGTTTTTATTAAGTTGTCGTACATATAAGACGAAATATAACATGCTGCATGAGCTTTTTTAATCACACAAATAAAATCAATACAAATATTTGCTTATAAAAACATAAGTACTAACTTAGACAGTGAAAAGCATCACCTCCCAGTTCCCCATAAAATGTTTTATTTTTTTTGATCATCATTTAAAATGACAGGTCATGCATGCTGACTTATTGAAAAACACAAACAGACTGCCGCTGGTTTCCTGTATAATGCCCACTTACAACAGGAGAAAGTTTATACCTCATGCTATTGAATATTTTTTAAGGCAGGATTATTCTAATAAGGAATTAATCATTATCGATGATGGCAGCGACATTGTTGAAGACCTGGTTCCCGCAGATACTTCAATCAGGTATTTTAAACTGAGCAAGAAATTAACATTGGGTGCCAAATTAAACATGGCCTGCACTTATGCCAAAGGCGATGTAATTGCCAATTGGGATGACGACGACTGGTATGCCTCATCGCGCCTGCAATACCAGGTTTAAGCGTTGAATAATCCAAAGGTTGATGTATGCGGCATTAACAACCTGCTTTATTATGATATGCATAATAATCTTGGCTATCGTTATATCTATCCTGCCAGTCAGCGTATGTGGTTATTGGGAAGCTCTTTATGTTATAAAAAAAAGTTATGGTGCAATAATCGTTTTGCGGATATTAATGTGGGCATGGATGGCTTGTTCGTGTGGGGTGCAGCACCGGGTCGGGTTAAAGCTTTGAGCAATCCAGGCATGGCCGTGCATATAATTCATGAAAATAATGTAAGCCCTAAAAAAACCACGGGCGCATGGTGGCATAATTATCCTGTTGAAGAACTGCAAAAAATAATGAAGCATGACTGGATGTTATATACAAACGATCATGATAAAGCAAAGAATATTTTTGTTCAAAAGGATAACAATAAAAAGCCTCCTCTTCAAACCGGTACATTTAAAAATATATTTGCCTGCCTTGTACATAACAGCAAAGAATGCATAGTTGATCTTGTAAAAAACCTGCACTATAACGATCCTTCATCAACCATAATTTTATACAATGGCGGCAGCGATAAAAACCTTTTTGAGGGGAGCTCTAATTTTGAAAAATATAATGCTGTTATTCATCCAAAGCCTGCTTTAACGCAGCATGGCTACCTGCACAATTTTGCGCTGCATTGCATGGAATATGCTTTAAATAATTTCAGGTTTGATTCAATTACCATGGTTGATTCTGATCAACTGATGCTGAAGAAAAATTATTCAAACTATCTTAAAACATCATCTGTATTTGAGGAAAATGTTGGAATGCTTTCAAACAAGCCTCAACGTATAACGAGCAGTGAGCTGAACGTGGAAGTTTGGCCGGCAATACAAGCGTTTAAAGAACATGATTTATGGAAGCCTTTATTACAGAAATTTAAAGACGGCGAAAACAAGTTTGTTCATTGGACATTCTGGCCATCATGTGTTTTTTCAACTTCCGCCTCCCGCGATCTTGTTCAGTTATTTAAAAAAGATAAAACGCTGCAATCTGTCATGCGTCAAACAAAATTATGGGCGACTGAAGAAGTTGTATTGCCAACATTAACGGCGCTTTTGGGATATAAGATTGCACGTAACCCCTGCAACTATGAATATGTTAAATACCAGAAAGATTTTTCAACAAAAGATGTTGACTGCGCTTTAAATAAAGAAGATGCTTTCTGGATGCACCCGGTTAAACGGGAATATGATAATGTGCTGCGTAAAAGAATAAGACATTATTTAAATGATTATGCAATTGAAGCAAAAAATGAGCAACCTGCAACAAAAGAAGTGTTGCCACTATTACCCTTATTAAATAAAATAAGAAAGATAGAAGGCTGGCTTACAGATGAGGAGGCAGATTTATTAATTGCCACAACTATTAAAGCCTGCACGCAATTCAAACAGCCTGTAGCTATTACAGAAGTTGGTTGTTTTCATGGAAAGTCAACAGTGCTTTTTGGAAATGTGCTGAAATATTATTCACCTGCAGGAAAAATATTTTCTATTGATCCGCATGATGGAAAACAAGGCGCAGAAGGCTACACAATTTTTACATACCCGTCTTCTTATAACAGTTTTAAGAAAAATATTGAAGATGCCGGTATAACAGATTTGGTTGAGATAATCCGGGAACGCTCATGCAATGTGAAATGGGTTAAACTTGTTCCATTGTTATTCATTGATGGTTTGCACGATTACAAAAATGTATCAAACGATTTTAACCGGTTTGCTGCCTGTTTAGTGAAAGATGCGTATGTAATTTTTCATGATTACGCGGATTATTTTCCTGGTGTAAAATTGTTTGTAAATGAATTGCTGCAAAGTGATAAATATATAAAGGTTGATTGTGTAAACAGTTTGATCGTTATAAAAAAAATTAAAGATTAAAGCATAAACTCCGGGAACTTTGAAATCTCCGAGGGTTTTAGCTGCCATGAAAAACAACACCACAAGGGAGTGACACAACCGTGATGCCATATATTCATTTGCTGATAACAAAAGAAATTAAAAGAATTTTAATTCATCATTTAAATAAAAATCTATGCATGCAGGCGCTTATTATTTTATTGAATGGGCGGTGAAAAGATTACCACCCAGGAAAAAAGTTTGTGAATTGGGCAGCAGAACAGTTATATGGGATAACAATGCCCATGCACACAATGGCCTTGTAAGGCCTTTGTTTAAAAATGCTGAAAGGTATATTGGCGTTGATATGCGGGAAGGTATTAACGTTGATGTTGTTGGCAATGCGGCAACATGGCGGCCAAAACCTAAAGAGAAATTTGATACGATTGTTTGCTGCGAAACACTGGAACATACCAATGAAGGACAGGAGATTTGCAAAACGGCATTTGATGTATTGGATCGTGGCGGTATATTTTTAATTACTGCCGCAGGAAAAGGAAGGGCAACACATTCCTGTGTGGATGGCGGGCCCAATTTATATGAAGGCGAATACTATCATAATGTTCATTACGATATGCTGGCTGACTGGCTTTCCATATTTGAATTTTTTATGATCGACATCATTACAAACCCAAATGACATTTATGCTATCGCCGTTAAAAGAAAATGAGTTGGGTGTTAGTATTATCCTGATACCGCATAACAATGCCGAAAGGTTTAACACGCGCATGCAACGCGATGTGCTGCCTACCTTAAAAGCACATCCATCATGGCAGTTTCAACTGATATTGATTGATAACAGCGATGAAGATAAAAAGCAGCAACATGATTTTTTAAAAGAACACAATATTGAATACAGTTATGCATGGCCCGGCAATAATATTATGTATGGGCCTGCTATGAATATTGCCGTTTCAATGTGTAAGCATCCTTATTTTATTTACATCTGTTCCAATCACGGGCGTATGTATGATGCTACATGGATTGACGATCTTATCAACCCCATCATTCAAAATAATAAAATTGCGATGACGGGTTCTTTATATCCAAGCTGCAATCCAACAGACATGGGCTTTGCACATCATTTGCCACGCGTTCATATCCAGGGCGGTGTTTTTGGCGCAAAAACTGAAGCCATTGCTGTTCACCCTTACACGCATGATGAACGCTGGAAACACTGGGGCTCCGATATATTTCAATCATATAAATTAATGACGGCCGGTTACACACTTCATCCTGTAAAAACAATTAACTCCGTCTGGCGTGAATGTTTGCCTTCACCTGAAAGATGGAAATATGTGCATGATTATTCGGAGTAATTTAACTGATAAAAACGCTGCGGCTATAGCAATTTTAAAGAATGCAAAACTGCTTCCATTTCATCGGTGCGGTGTGTTCCAATCAGCACTTTGGTATTATCATTCAGAATAAGCTGCAGCCCGGTATCCCCGGAATGTATATAAGCCCAACCCATTGGCCCAAGCTTTATTCCCCAACCTAAATATTCACGTGCCGCATCATATTTACGCATGTATAAAGTCTGCACATCATTCCACAAATAACCGGTAACCCAGGGCTGAAGCGGTAAGTAATTTATATAAATGCCATCGGTGCGTATTTGAGTTACCATTTTAAAGGAAGTAAAAAAAGCAATGATGATACAAACATTCAATGCCCAGAAAAATATTATA
>JAEWJV010000558.1 GCA_023386395.1 Bacteroidota bacterium | reverse complement strand
TCATACACCTATTATATTATACAGGAATGCATACAATAACAGACGATTCTATTCCCTGCGCCGGCATTATCCGTATCAGGTTCAATGGGTATAATCTCAGCCTGTAATTATCCGGTTAAACCGAAGGCACCCCCGTAGTGATGAGGCACGAATATAAATGATAAACAGCATGGCCGGCATACAATTTTTTCAACCCGCAAACTGTTATATTATATAATAAGAATATTGTTTTTTAATTTATACACAGATGTTATTTATTTTATCTTTAAATTAAAGTTAGCGATGTTAGTTTGTGCTTGATTTATGCATCAAAACGCTGAAATATCTGCATTGCTCACATTGATTGATGATCCCGATGAAGAAGTTTTTTCTACGGTGAGCACACGCATTGTACATTATGGAAAAGGTATTATACCCAATCTTGAAAATCTTTGGGAAAATACATTGAGTGAGGCCGTGCAGGAGCGAATTGAAATGATCATTCATAAGCTGCACTACTCAGACCTTGTACGTGATTTAACCGAATGGCGTGATAGTGCGTATCATGATCTTTTGTTTGGTGCATTGCTGGTTGCACGCTTTCAATATCCTGATCTTCAAACTTCACCTGTTATCCAGGAGATAGAAAAAATAAGGCGCAATGTGTGGCTTGAATTGAATAGTTTTCTCACGCCGCTGGAACAGGCCAATGTAATTTCAAGTATCGTTTATAATTATTATAACCTGAAAGGCGCAGAAATTGCATATAAAAATCCAGACGATTTCTTTATGCATAAAGTGTTGCAAACACGAAAAGGCAACACCCTTTCAAACGGCATATTATATCTTGTATTGGCTGAATTACTTGCTATTCCTGTGAAGGCCATTAATATTCCGCAACAGTTTGTGCTTGCTTTTTTTAATGAAGATTATGATGCCGGCACTTACAATGGCAACCCTCAAAAGAAAATACACTTTTATGTAGATGCCACTTCCGGCCAGCCTTTTACACACAAGGATATTGAGAACTATTTCAAACGCATCAATGTGCCGCCGGTGCCTTCTTATTTTAAGCCTATGAATGCTGTTCGAGTATTACAGGTTTTACTGGAAGAACTGGCCCGTTGCTTTGATGAACCGGCCAAAATGTATAAACATAATGAGTTGCTTCAGCTCTCTGCTTTATTGTCTGAATAAGAAACCTCTTAAATAACTACACCAGATAAGTGTTAATATTTCCAGGCTACCTTTTCTTCCAAGGGAATAATGCGGCTACCTTTTTTCATATCACTATCAGCATAACCAAGATAAATTAAACCAATCATTTGATCTTCGGACTGTAAGCCTAAAAAGGCTTTCATAGCATCATGAAATGTAATGCCGCCGGTGCTCCATAAAGCCGCAATATTAAAAGAAGCAGCACCAAGCAAAAGATTTTGCACGGCAGCAGCAACAGCGCATATTTCTTCAACTCTTGTAATTTTCGGGTTGTTGCCACGCTTCATATAAACAGCAATAATGTGCGAGCAATAATCGCCGTTATGCAATATCTTTTCGTATTTCGCTGTTTCAAATTTTTCAGCCGGCACATTGGTTTTATATAGATCTGCATGGTCTTTACAAAATTGCTGCACTGCATTGCCGGCAAACACAACAAAGCGCCAGGGTTCTGTGTGGGCATGCGTGGGCGCCCAATCGGCAAGTTGTAGCAAGTTATCAATAACAGCATCATCAATCTTTTTCCCATTCATAAGCATGGGCTTGCAACTGCGCCTGTTCTTTATAATGTCTTCTATTATTTCAAAATTCATATAACGAAAATAGCGGCTTGGTAATAAGATAATTTTTATGCAGGCGTTAATTTCTGTATTTCGTAAATTAAACGTATACAATGCATAAGCGGGAGCAAAATATATCAGGTGTAATATGGTTGTATCATCCAGTAAACTAACGGGCCTGAAACTGCCACATAAAACCACAATGGCCATGTGATGCGGGCAAGTTTTTTATGCTTGGGATATTCTGCTATTAAAGCACGGTAAGCCGTAAATAAAATAAACGGTAAAATGATGCCTGCCAGAAATATATGCGTCAGCAAAATGATAAGATAATAAGGCCGTGAGCCACTTACAGCGGTTTTCTCGGCATCGCTTAAAATACCATTATGATCAGCGTCTCCGTAAATTGCTTCGCCGGCTAATAAATGATGCGCTATATAAGAAACCAAAAACACTACAGATAAAATAAGCGCTGCGAGCATAAGCCGTTTGTGCAAAATATAGTTTGATCTTTTTACAGCAATCAAAGCAATTAAGAGCAATACAGCGATGATAGAATTAATGACAGCATTGGCCAGCGCAAAAATGTGGATGTCAAACCCTAAATCAACATCAATTTTAAACTTTGCCAAAAAGCTGACAGCAGCAAATATTACGATAGAAAATATAATGATAAGCCAGGTTGCTTTTTTATCATTCTTGTGTATTACCGGTTGAGGCAGTTGGTTCATCTGTATTTTTTTTACGGAATATTAAGCGCGTTACTACTATAGTGGCCACAACTGCTATAACAAAAAATATAGCCATTAAAGCAGGATCGAATGGAAGCTTCTGCGGATTGTCATCCACAGCCAGCATTAATAACCCAATATCTTTGGAGAGCTTGTTAAGCGATGTTGAATCCAGGCCATTATAAAAACCACGGACATTAAAGTTTTTATCAATCAGCACAAATCTTGTAGTATGCACAAAATCGGGATTGATGGGAACTGTATCAAATTTATCAACCTTTAGTTGCTCAAAAGCATAATTATATATGGTATCGCGGTTGCCTGTTAACAACCACCAGTTGCCGGGATCTATTCCAAAGTGGTCGGCATATTTTTTCAATTTTGCAACAGAATCTGTTTCGGGATCGATGCTGAATGAAATAAACTGTACAATTGATGAATCCGGTGCAGACATAATATCGCCACCTCTTGCAAAAGATTGTTGCATCGTGAGCATATTTTTTGTAAGCAGCGGGCAAATAGATCCACATGATGTGAAGAAGAAATCCATCACTATCAGTTTGCCCTGCAAATCATACAGGCTTACCGTATCGCCTAATTGATTTACCAGATGAAAATTAGCAACACGATGCCAGACCGTGTCATTTACCATCTGGCCTTTTTCCACGTGATTTATAACAGTATCAGGCAGGTAATGGGCAGGCATTACTGTTGCATTATCACTTGCCTGTTTAAGCCATAAATAACTTGCCAATGGAATTAATACAGCTATTGCAACTGCCACTAAAGCTTTTTTAGTCATGCTTAAAATATTGCCCGGCAATGCCGAAATAAAAAACCACCGCAAAGGTGCGATGGTATTTTATTAATATAAAGTGTTTCACAAAATTTTATTCGAGGTGATGTGTGCCTTCTTCCTGCACAGGCATTTTTTCTTTACTGTGTTCAAGATGGTTTCGGTCCCATTTATTCTTATAATTCTTAAACGAATTTCCATCTGCAAGAAAAGCGCTGATAAACCATATAAATAAACCAAGCGGCACCACGATGGTCATTATCATATTACGCAGTTCATGCTTAAGGTGCATGAAATAGGCCACGATATAAAAAGCCTTTGCAAGCATAAGAATAACGATTATGCCTTTTATTATATGACGCTTTAAACTTTGCTCATCCATTCCTATCATTGAAAACCCTAATGCAAGCTCCACAATTGTAAGGACAGAAAGGATAATAGTAACTCTCCATATTTCCTTTACACCTCCGCCTGCATGCCTTTCTTCGGCTAAAGATTCTATAGAATGATCCATTAGTATATTTATTATTTAATTAAATAAGATAAAAGCAGGTGAATACAAATACCCATACCAGATCAACAAAATGCCAGTATAAACCGGCCTTTTCAATCATAAGATAATGGCCTCTTCTTTCAAATACGCCGCGTAAAACCATTATAAGCATAATGCAGTTTATTATTACGCCGGAGAACACATGAAAGCCATGAAAGCCCGTTATTGTAAAGAAGAAATTGGTAAAGTTAGTTGTGCTGATGGTGCCGTCTGCATTTGGAAAAGGGTTTCTGCCCCACCATGCGCCTTCATGATAAAGGTGCGTCCATTCCCAGGCCTGGCAACCCAGGAAGGCAAGGCCGCCTAAAATGGTAAGCACCATATATTTTGCAACGCCTTTTTTGTTCATGGCATGCCCTTCATGCACGGCAAGCACCATTGTTACAGAACTGATGATAAGAATAAAGGTCATTATACTTACAAACACAAGCGGGGCGTGTGTTTCTCCGCCAAAAGGATAAGTGCGGAATACCGTGTTGGGATCGGGCCAGCCATTGGTTGCAAAGCGGGTAGTGCCATAAGCAATAAGAAATGCGCCGAAAGTAAAAGCATCACTCATCAAAAAATACCACATCATCAGCTTGCCATACTCAACATTAAAAGGGCTTCTTCCGCCCTTCCACATTCCGGTAGTTGTAACAGTTGTGTTCATGTGTATTTAAAACTTGTATGGTGGCAAAGGTATTGGCTACGGTTTAAAAAATAAAATCGTTGCTGTTTTTTCTTAAAACCATTTTAAGAAAATAAAAAGATATATCCAGAGTATATCCACAAAATGCCAGTATGTGCTTACAATTTCAATGGCTGTGGTATTATAATTTTTAGTTTTTAAACTGTATGCCCTGAAGAAAATAATGAACAATGCTATAACACCGCCTAATACGTGCAATGCGTGCAGGCCAACAATTATACCAAGAAAAGATGCAGAGGGATTGCTCCCAATACCAAAAATTTTTACGCCATGATCATATAAATAAGAGAAACCGAAGTATTGCAAAACGCCAAACAGAACGCCCAATACTGCTGTAATGGTTATGAGCATGCGGTAGCGCCGCATTTCTCTTGCCTTAAACGATTTAAGGGCAAGATGTATAGTTAAACTGCTTAATAATATTACTATGGTGGAAACCCAGAATACGGAAGGGAATTCAAACTCCAGCCAGTTGGCCGCAGATTTACGCACAATATAAGCACTCGTTAAACCTGCAAACATCATTACAATACTCCCCAGGGCAACCCAAAGCGTAAACTTGTGCGGATGGATTCTTTTTCTTTCATTACTTACTGTGGCTGGCATTGTTACTGCTTTCATTATGAATCTTGCTTTTAAAAAGCGGTGCGAAATTACAACATTGCAACCAGCTTAATCCCTGTGGATATTATAATATTACCTGAGAGCATAAAAAAGGCTGCCGGTATGCCGGCAGCCTTTTAATCATCAGCTTGTTGATTAATGTGCAACGAGCAAGGTTATTTTCCCGATAACCACGCCGTCCTGCTCAACAGCCACATAATAGTAACCATTATGCAAGGCAGAAAGATTGTTTAATGTAAAATTGTTTTTACCTTTTGTTTGAACGCCTGCTTCATAACTGTTCTTGCTTACGCCCATTGCATCGGCCAGCCTGAAGGTTACTTTGCCACTATTTACAAGCGTATAATTTAGTTTTACCGAAGACGATACCACAGGGTTTGGATATACCGAAATATCACTTATCAACGTTTCGGTTGCGCCGCCGCCTGCAGTAATATTCACACTATAATCTTCCACTTCGCCCTGGTCGAATGTTGCGCAAGGATCGCTAATGGCCGTATTATAATGCATCTGAATACGCATACGTGTAAGGCCAACTTTAGCCGAGGCTGGCACTCTGAATGACTTTGTAAGGATGGCAGCAGATTTAACAGTAGCAGAGCCCACCTTTTCACCAGCATCACTAAAGTCGCCATCACCGTTGTAGTCAATATACATGGTCCAGCCTTCTTTGCGCACAACACCGGGGAAGCCTGCCCTAACCTGTATAGTCGCTTTCTGGCCTGCAACCACATCTGAAATTACCGAAGTAAAATCACCATAGCCGCCATTGTCACCACTTACATAATCACTGCCGTTGAAATTCACAAGGTTAATATATTCATTGGCAGTACTTAACCCCTTTGAAACGCAATAAGCAGGTTCATCTTCTCCATATACGCCTACAGCATTCCAGGCATTTTTTACCTGTGCTACTTCGCTGGACGAAGCGCCATATAAATCTATTGCTGCATTCACACTGGCCTCCCTCCAATCTGCATAAACGGAAGTACTTGTAAGATAAGCAGTTTCTGTACGGTATATAATCTGTTCAGCTTTTTCAATACCAATGCCCTGTACGTTATAAGCATCGCCATTATCATTAGTGCCACTGCCGCCGGTAACAAGCAGGTAATACATAAAATTACCAACGCCACTGTTTGTATGCACACCGCCATTATCGCTGCCGCCATTAGCCCAGTAAGTGCCTTTATAGGTATCCGGCTGCTGGTAAGCATTAGGGTTGCTCTTATCTCTTATAAACCAATTCATGTCATTGCTGAGGCGCCAGTCAATATCGTTTGGCTTTGCCCAGAACTGAACTGATTTACCCATAATGTCACTCATGCTTTCATTCATAGCGCCGGACTCGTTCTGATAAACCAGCCCGCTTGTATATTGCGTAACGCCGTGCGTAAGCTCATGGCCTGTTACATCAATACCGGTAACACCTTTTTGAGAGCTTCCGGACCGGATGCCGTAATTCATTGCAGTTCCGCTCCAGGAAGCATTATCTCTGTATAAAATGCTTTTTCTGTTTACATAGCTGTATAAGGTGTAACCATTATTATCAATGCTGTTGCGGTTAAAAATTTCTTTATAAAAGTCATAAGTCATTTCAACGCCCCAGTGTGCATCCAAAGCGTTTTGATCCGGCAGGGATAAATTCCAGTTGGCTGAAGTGCTGGTAAAATCATCGCCCCCCACCCTTAAAGTAATCACGCCATTGCCTCTTGAAAGATCGTGCAGCCGGTAAGCATTAGCGCCGGTTTGTTCGGAGTGAATGGTTTGCGTGCCGCTGTATAAAGTATTAGCAGTTCCCGTTACATCAGCCGTATGAATGCGTTCTTCACGGCCCAGTAAATTTCCGGTAGCAGCATCTATGTAATAATATGCACGGCTATAGGGCTCGGCAGCATATACATCTATTTTATAAGCCAGCTTAAGATCGGCCGGGTTAATGCTGCCCACTTCAGAAAACCAGCATTTTTCTGCGGCGGGATAATAGGTTGCAGATGAATTTTTAAACTGTGCTTTTAAAGCGGCTTCCATGCCTTTATCCTGCCACATATATTTGGTGGCAGCCACATTTCTAAGCGCATAGGCTATTGCCTGTGCCGGGCTTATTTTAGCCGCAGAAGTGGCAGTGGCACTTTCATTGAAATCTGTAATAATAGTGCCCGACAAAGAAACAACCTTACCGTTTTTAGTGTTTACAATGTACATGGAATGATTAACCGGAGTGCCCTGATAAGTTTGCTGAAAGCGGTAATGTACAAACCCAAGGTTATCTTTTTCGGTGCTTTTCAGCACAAGCGAACTTTTATCGCTTAAACCAAGCATTTTGGCTGCCTGTAAAGTATTAAACGGCAATTGCTGATCCTGCGCCAGCTTTACAAAATGTTTAGTGGTACCATTTTCACCCCTGATAAGCGTTTTTAAATTGTTTTGAGAAAAGCCCTGCAATGCAAGGCCGAGCATTACAAGCGAGAGTAAACGTGTTTTCATGTTTGAATTAATTAGTTAAAAAGAATGTTAAATCTAACAGATGTTATCTTTTCAGCGAAATATTTTTATGAAGTGAATAATATGCGGCTTATAAAAACTACAGAAGACGGCTCTCATACCGTGGTTATTCCTTCAAAAAAAATTACTTATCACAGCACGCATGGTGCATTGCAGGAAAGCCGGCATATTTTTATTGACAGCGGGCTGAAATATTTTATAAATAATTATGCGGATGCAAATAAAACCATCAGTGTTTTTGAAATGGGCTTGGGCACAGGCTTAAATGTATTGCTCACATGGCAGCAGGCAACATTATTAAAACAAAAGGTTTTTTATCATGCTGTGGAGTTGCACCCGCTAACAAAACAGGAAGCCGACAGTTTGAATTATGATAATCTTTTGGAAGATAATAATGTGCGTTTATCAGCCATTCATCATTCAGCATGGAATGAAGTAATTAGTTTGAATGAGTATTTTTCTTTTATAAAAACAAATATTGATATACTGGATTTCAACACCACACAACAATTCAACCTCATTTATTTTGATGCCTTTGACCCCAATGCACAGCCGGAATTATGGACAAATGGTATGTTTAAAAAAATGTTTAATATGCTGCATAACAATGGAATTTTGGTAACCTATTGCAGCAAAGGCGCTGTGCAAAGGGCAATAAAAACTGCCGGCTTTATTGTACAAAAATTAACAGGCCCGCCAGGAAAGCGGGAAATAATAAGGGCAGTAAAACTTATACATTAAAGCTCAGGTGTTTTATGAGTTCTTCAGGCAGCCGGGGCAAATTTCTTCTTTCAATTAAATAGGTTGAAAGGCCCGAAATATCCCTGTAAACATAATGTTTGTTCAATGCGCCTTCCAGGTAACCGGAGCCTGATGTATTACCCGTGCCCACCCGCATGCCAATCATGCGGCGCACCATTATTAAATGCTTATGCCGCCAGTTGCTCATTAAATGATCAATTTCAATTAATGCATCGAGTATTTGATAAGATGTCTGGAATACCGGAAAATCCCTGTACAGCATTATAAACAAAGCAGCACGTAATGCCTGCGCAGAAAAATTGCTTCTCAAATTATTTAATGCTTCAGGTGTAACGCCCTCCGGAATGGTGTTGAAGAAAACGTAATCAAAATCAATAATTTTATTGGCTTCCCTTTGTGTTAAACCTGCATTATAAATATGCCTGTAATCATTCCAGAATACATGGCCTGTTGCACTTTCTGCGGAAAGCGGTGTATAATTTTTCCAGAATAATTCTTCAAAAAATGGCATTCTTTCCAGCCAGCGGTTAATAAGCTTTAAAAGGTTTTGGTGCTGTTCTTTTTCTGTGATACGTGCATAATCTTCCTGCGTAAAACCACCTTCATTTACGCGCTTGTAATAATCTTTCTGATGACGGTTTTCCAATTGCAAACCCAGCACCGATTCTATCAGCCGGAACTGTGCACTCTGAAAACCGGATGAAGGCGTGAGCAAATTCCTGAACTCCAAAAAATCAAGCGGCGTCATCGTATCCAGGATACTTACCTGCTGGTTTAATAATTCCAGGATCTTTATAATGCGCCGCAAACGGTGCAACACGAGGTTAAGGTCTTCGGAATTATCATTAATAATTTCTTTGCTGAATATTTTCAATACATAATCAAGCTCAAATAAAATTTGTTTAAACCACAACTCATAAGCCTGGTGTATAATAATGAAAAGCATTTCATCGTGCGCCGGGTAATTACCTTCTTTAAAGCTTTCCGGCTGCTGGCTCCCTAATATTTTATCAAGATGCAGGTAATCGCTATAATACAGGGTATCTTTCATTAATGCATTATTTAGTATTATTCATAAACAATCTTAACCAAATAATTCAAACGGCTTTTAATTGTTTTTTCAAATTTTCCTGCCCGCCTGCAAACTGGGATTTTTCTATTTGACTTTTCGCTTATTTTGCAGCCATTCATAATCAAATCTGAAATTAACCGCATGTTACCAAGATACAAAAGAATCGTATTGAAACTTTCCGGAGAATCTTTAATGGGAAATGGCACTGATGGCTTTGAACCTTTTAATGCGCCGGTAATTGAGCAATATGCAAATGAAATCAGGACCATTACTGATCTTGGGGTGCAGGTGGCGCTTGTAATTGGCGGCGGCAACATTTACCGCGGCGCCAATGAAATTGAAACCGGCATTGAACGCGCTCATGGTGATTATATGGGAATGCTGGCTACAAGTATTAACGGCATGGCAATGCAGGCCATGCTTGAGCGCATAGGCGTTGATACTCGTCTTTTAAGTGCTATAAAAATGGAACAGGTGGCAGAGCCTTACATTCGCCGCCGGGCTATTCGCCACCTCGAAAAAGGGCGTGTTGTAATTTTTGCCGCCGGCACAGGAAATCCATATTTTACTACAGACACAGCCGGCTCTTTAAGGGCATTGGAAATTAAGGCCGATGTAATTTTAAAGGGTACGCGTGTGGATGGCATTTATACCGCAGATCCGGAAAAAGATATTACGGCAACCAAATATGAAACCATTACCTACCAGGAATGTATTTTAAAAAACCTGAAAGTAATGGATATGACGGCCTTTACACTTTGCATGGAAAACAACCTTCCTATTATTGTTTTTGACATGAATAAACCGGGCAACCTGTTAAAAGTAGTGGAAGGATTGAATGTTGGCACATTGGTGAACTAACAAAACTATTTAAATAAAAAAGCAGGTTGTACACCTGCTTTTTTTGTATCAGCTATTTAAGAACGCTTTTAATTCGTTGGCATCATTGGGTTTCATTTTGCCGCTTAATATCAGGCGAAGCTGCCTGCGCCTCAAAGCCCCGTCGTATAAGGCTTTCTCCTGTTCAGTTTCAGGTAAAACGGCGGGCACCAGCCTCGGTTTATTATTGGGATCGAGCGCAACAAATGTAAAATAGGCTTCATTGCTTTCATACCTGTATTGATGCAGGTTATCTTCTCCCCAAACCATTAAATGTATTTCCATTGAAGTATGGAATGCCCGTGTAATTTTTGCTTCAATATGCACTACATTGCCAAGTTTAATAGGATTTTTAAAACTGATATTATCCACGCTTGCCGTCATGCACGGTGCGTTGCAATGTTTACTGGCAGTCATGGCAGCGGCAATATCCATCCAGTACATTAACCTTCCTCCCATCAAATTTCCAAAAACATTGGTATCGTTTGGCAATACCAATTCGTTCATTACAGTTACACTTTCACTAACTTTCTTACTTTCCATTGCACAATTTTGCGCAAATATAATTTGCGCTGTGCGATTATATTTTATTACCGCATTAATAAAGAACTGCCCTTAAGAAAAGCAGTTCTTTATTGATTTTTATTTCCTTAATCC
>JAEWJV010000119.1 GCA_023386395.1 Bacteroidota bacterium | reverse complement strand
TACCGATGTTGATATCATCTTTACCGTAATAAGCAGGCTTGAAATGCGCAAGCTTAAAAACCTTGTATATGCTGAAGATCCGAAGGCATTTGTATTTGCCGGTACCATAAAGGAAACAGCAGGCGGCGTATTAAAACGCAGGCCTCCGCATTAAACCGGCTTCATTTCTATTTAATGTATTACCAGCAGTAATTGTTGATCTTAAAAAACTACAAACCCCGTAAGCCGGATTCTGTTTTACGCTATCATTTATCTGTGCTGCCTACCCCGAAGCAGAGCGGGCAACTCTATAGCTTCTTTACGTGGCATTGCAGCGCCCAAGGTTTACCCTCCTGTTGCATTACTGCAACAGAACGTGAGCTCTTACCTCACGTTTTCACCCTCATTCCGCTTAAAGCGAAACAGTTATTTTCTGTGGCACTTTCTCTTTTCCCGAAAACCGGGAAAGCCATGTTTAACACATGGTGGGCTGCCCTGTACTGTCCGGACTTTCCTTCCCAATAAATTGGAACGATAGCACGGGTTTGTAGTAATGCAAAACTACTGGTAATTTTTTGGCTGATATATTCTGAAATAAAATAGCAAGCTGCTACTCTTCCCATTTCTTCAATTCAACGGTGCTGCCGTCAAATACAGCGTAGGTAAAATGTGTGATCCAGTCGCCGAGGTTAATGTATTCAGCGTTATCGTTAAGCTTAATTTTTAAAGGCAGATGGCGATGGCCGAAAATGAAATAATCAAAATGTTCTTTTGCCAGCACTTCCCTGCAAAATATAACCAGCCATTCATTATCCTCCCCTAAAAAAACAGCATCGGACGAGCCTGTTTTTTGCCTGCTTTTCCTGCTGAAATAATTGGCAAGTCGCATGCCCCAGGTTGGGTGCAATTGTCCAAACGACCATTGGCAGAATTTATTTCTGAATATTTTTTTAAGGAATTTATAGCCATGATCTCCCGGCCCCAAACCATCGCCATGACCGATAAAAAACTTTTTATTATTCCATGTAAAAGTTCTCGGTTCAAAGTAAACCGGTATGTTCAATTCGGTTTGAAAATAATCCCGCATCCACATATCGTGGTTGCCGGCAAAAAGCATAAAAGGAATGCCGCTGTCAGTTATCTCTGCCAGCTTGCCAAGCAGCCGTACAAAATGTTTTGGAACGACCGTTTTATATTCATACCAAAAGTCAAACACATCACCACCAATAATTATGGCCGCAGCATCATGACGCACACTTTCCAAAAAAGCAACAATCTTTTTTTCCCTTACCAGGCTTGCCGCAAAATCAGGAGCGCCCAGATGGAAATCGGAGAGAAAGTAAATTTTTTTGCCGGGCAATAACTCCATTAAAGCTTAAACATTAGGTGGAAATAATGGAAGATTAATCAAGAAAATCTTCATCTTCTTTTTTACTGTGTTTGGCAAAGGCTTTTTCTATAGCGCCGCCAAACATAGGAAATTTGCTTTTCGCAAAATCTTTCACAATTGTTATGGCTTGCAAGGCCTGCTTATCGGTAAGGCCTGCTTCATTTATTAATTTATCAATAAGTTCCTGCATATTTTTTATTTCGAATGAAAGCAAATTTAATTCCTCAAAAACAAATTGCTTATCTTTTAACAGCCGGGCCAATTATGCTGTTCAATATTCATAAAAACCTTTACCGCTCTTTTTGCCAAGCTCGTTGGCATCCACTTTATCTTTTTGCAAACGCGAAGGTTTTAAGCGCTCAGGCCTGCCGAGATCATCCCATACAATATTGCTTACCGCATAATTTACATCAAGTCCAATTAAATCCATCAATTTAAAAGGGCCCATTTTAAAGCCGGTGGCTTCCATTATTGTATCAATGTTATTTATATCTGCAATACCTTTTTCGGCAATCTGCATGGCTTCAAGATAATAATGCCTTGCCACACGGTTTACAATAAACCCAGGTGCATCATTACACACAACTGCGGTTTTACCTAATTGCTCAGTAATCTTTTTTAATGTATTAATAACATCATCAGTTGTATGCACCGTACGAATGATTTCCACCAGCTTCATTAAAGATGCCGGATTAAAAAAATGCAGGCCCGCAAAACGAGGGGCATACTGCTTTCCGCTGCTTAGTGCTGTAATGGAAATAGATGATGTATTGGTTGCAAAAATGGCAGCATCAGTGTTGATGACGGCAAGTTCATCAAATAAACTTTGTTTAATGAGCTTATCTTCCACAACAGCTTCTATAATCAATTCACCCACACAATCTTCTATAGAAGATGTAAATACAATACGTTGCAGTATATCTTTTTTTTGCGCTTGCTGAAACCTGCCTTTGTCAACAAGTTTTTGAAGATTATTTGTAATGGAAGTTTTACTTTTTTCAAGCATGCTTCCATTCACATCAAACTGAATTACATGAATGTTGTTTGATGCAATAACCTGTGTAATTCCGCTGCCCATGGTTCCGGCGCCGCAAACACAAATAGTTTTAATCACTGGCAAGAAAATTTATTTTAAATTTATGCGTTATAAAGATGCTGATTTATTCAGGAAAACGCACGATTATTCCTTTATCTTTTGCACAGGCATTGCCATTTAATTATTTGTAGTTTTACAACATGCAACAGTTAGATCTATTTAATAACAACAATGATAAGATTGCTGTTATCCGTCCTAAGAAACAACCGGAAACAAAAGCGGTTGAAATTGCTGCTCCTGCTGAAAAAAAGGAAACGGCAACACCTGTAAAACCTGCAGTTATTATGCAGGTGAATGAAAAACCCAAGCCAGGAGAAGATGATAAGCCAAAAGAAAAAGCAAAGCCTGTTCAGCTTATTAAACCGCTTTCAAAAAACGCAGAGCAGCCATCAAAGCGTGGCCGTAAGTCTTTAAAAGAAATTAACCTTGATGTTGCACTGCTTGATATTCCTGAAGATGAAGTACTGTTTCAAAAGCAATATTATTCCATAAGCGAAGTAGCGCAATGGTTTAATATGAAACCTTCTTTACTGAGATTTTGGGAGAACGAATTTGATATTCTGAAACCAAGAAAAAATAAAAAAGGCGATCGCCTTTTCAGGCCGGAAGATGTAAAAAACCTGCGTCTTATTTATTATTTATTGCGGCAGCAAAAATATTCTGTTGAAGGTGCAAGACAGTATTTAAAAGACAACCAGAAGAAAGCTGCCATGCAGGTTCAACTGGTGGAAAGCTTAACAAAATTCCGCTCTTTTCTTTTGGAATTGCGTGTTAATTTAGGCGCATGAAAAAAGTTTTCCTGTTCTTATTCAGCCTTATTATAATCGTTTCAGCTAAAGCACAACAGGCATTTCATCCTTATGAAATAAGTTACGATTCAACTTACGGAAAGATTTTAAAAGGCCTGCTTTCACGCAGCGATATTGAAAGTGATACAGCCTTTGCATGGTTCAAAAAAAATTATAAGCTTGGCAGGCCCGATGCTAAAGCGGTGGCAGCTTTTAAGCAGCATGCCGGAGATTTTAAGATGCTGATTTTTGCAGGCACCTGGTGCCCCGATACCCACAATCTTTTACCCGAATTTTACCGTCTTACAGATGCTGCAGGTTATCCGGACGATAATATTTCCATTATTGGTGTTGATCATAATAAAACCACGTTTGATAATCTCGAAAAAACATTTAATGTTACGGAAGTGCCCACATTTATTGTTTTAAAAGATGGCAAAGAGGCAGGGCGTATAGTTGAATATGGAGAAAGCGGCGAAGCCATGAAGGAATTGGGTAAAATTGTGGAAGGGCTTTAGTAGTGGTTCAACTAAAGAGCTTGATTTTGTACTCTTAAGCTAATTCAAAATTAAAATAACCAACAATCAATGCTCAATATTCAATAGTCAACTGCCATTTGTCAACCGTCACCTGTTAACTGCTAACTTTCTATCCCCGCCTCACACCATACATTCTCTCCACATCCTGCACAATTGTTTCCATATCGTGGTCGGGGCCTGAAGGATCATAATTCTGGCGAAGGTTTGAACCAAAAATCAAAGCAACTGTTTGCCAGAAGCCTGCATTGAATTTACCCTTGTAACTTTCAATTATTTCATAACAATTATTGCCGGTTTGGCGATAGATCAGTTTCATTAAAACCTTGCCCTGGTAAACAGAAAGCTGCGTAAGCTTATCGGCAAATTCTTTTTTCAGCTCTTTTTCACGCGACATAATTATTTCTTTGCGCTTCTTTTTATCATTCACATTTACCAATTGCGCGTTTATTTCATTCATTACTTTAGATGCCTTTATAGCATAAGGATAAGTTACATAAACCGCATTGCGCAGCCTCGTCCATTCCACATAACGCTTTCGCTGGGTGCGTGTCATTTTCGCCAGCACATATTCATCTTCAAGCCAGGAGCAGGGAATAGTATCCCCATTTGGTTCAATACATGCCTGAACAATTATGGTATCGTTTACACCAAGATTATTGCGGTTTATAATTCGCGGCGGCTGTTGGGTTTGGCTAAAACCATGCAACACAAAACCTGTGCATAATACACATGCAAGCAGGCGGAAAAAAAAGATATTTTTTTTTGTGTGCATAACGTAAATATAGAACGATTGCCCATATTTTATGCTGCATGGTAAATGAAAGTAACCTTTATAAAAATGTTATTTTGCGGATGCAGATAGCTTAAACCCGGTACGAACCCTGTGCACTATGCTTATGACAAACCCGGCAACCATTATTATTATGCCTATCCACAGAAAGCCGATGAACGGGAACAGGTAAACTTTCAGGGTGATAATGTCCTGAATGCTTTGATCTTCCTTTATACCCAGCTCAATTTTACCGGTAGCAGGATCGGTTAATTTGTTAAATTTAATAATAAGGCTTTGAGCAATTACCGTATCGGGTATCTGGCGAAGCTGGTTATCTTTTAAAGCAATTTCGGGCATGGCCTTATACTGCATGCCGTCTTTTGCAATTACAGTCATGTTCATGCCAATACCCACTTCACCCGGCAGCAGTTTTTGTTTAAGCGAATCCAGTTCTTTCACCACGCTGTTCATTACAATAATACCGTTTGAATAGAAGGCAGAATCGCCGGGCCGCATTTCCACGGATTTGTATTGGCTGGTATCATCCTGTTTCCCATCCTGCGCAGCCGACACGTATACGAAAATGTCGCGGTTCCAGTAATGCTTGTTATCAGGATTGGCAGAACGGCCTTCCATTCCCTTATTGTTATTAATCAGGTCGGGGTATATGCTGAAATTTTCTTTCCCGTCTTTGCTCACAAACTGCAGCTCAAAATATTGTTTACGGTTTGAGGTGTTCAGGGTGTCACGCGTATAGGTAACATCATATTTTCCCATATCTGTTTTCACACCTTTAAACAGTGTTATATTTTCCTGCGGGTCATAGTCTTTTGATTTAGGCAGCAATGCTATGCCGGTTGTATTCTGGCTTAGCACTGCTTTCCTGCTCGAAGAAATGAGAATACCAACAAGTGCCAGCCCAAAACCTATATGCGCAATAGAGGCGCCTGCCGATTTCATCTTTCCTTTCAGCCCTATCCATATATAAGCAGCATTGGCCACCACAGCATATACCGCAGCAAACATGGCCACATGAATAGCTACCATAAAGCCGGCGCCCTTATCAGTATAATTAATATTACCGATAAAGCTTATGCAAAGGCTTATGACAAGCGCAATAATTGTGGGTACCGAAATCTTCTTATAAAAGGTTTTGCTGTCTGTATTCTTATATTTAAAATACTGCGTTACCGCCGTAAGCATGCCGAGTATTATGGCAATGAATATCTGCACCTGGTTATAAGAAAACAGGGTGTCTTCTGGCATAGCCACATTTGTTCCAAGTACTTTATTATAAACAGGTATAGAAGTTTTGGCTATAATAATGATGGCTGCTAAAAACAATACCAACGCCCCTATGAACATCCAGAACTCGCGGCTGTAGGTGCTTTCTTCTTTTTTAATGGATGGAATGGATTTGCTTCTGTAGAAAAACAAAGCCATTGCAGGAATAAAGCATACCAGCACAAAACTAATAAGCTGCGCTGATGTATCTTTTTCGGTAAATGCGTGCACGGATGTATCGCCCAGTATGCCGCTTTTGGTTAAGAACGATGAGTATAAAACCAGCGAAAAAGAAAGTATATAAAAAATATAAGTACTCTTTAAAGAATAGCCGCTGCTTTTATACACAATATTGGTGTGCAGGCCGGCAATCATTACAAGCCAGGGCACCAGCGATGCATTTTCCACAGGGTCCCAGGCCCAGTAACCGCCAAAGTTCAATGCTTCATAAGCCCAGGCAGCGCCCATCATAATACCGGTGCCTAAAACTGCACCGGAAAATGCAGCCCAGGGAATGGAGGCTTTAACCCAGGTATGGTCGTTTTTAATTAATCCGCCTATTGCGTAAGCAAACGGCACCACCGTTGAGGCAAAACCCAGGAAAAGAATGGGCGGGTGTATCACCATCCAGTAATTCTGCAGGGCAGCATTTAAATCGTTGCCTTCAAAAACCTTGGGAAACTGCAGGTAATCCGGGGTGCTTACAAGCATAGGTGCATCTAATTCATGCCTTAATAAGGCAAAGGGGTTACTGCCAATTTTCAGGCTGCCTATATAAATACCCAGCAGCATGGTGGCAATACAAAACTGGGCAAAGCTCACCACTGTCATTACCGGGGCTTCCCATTTTTTGCTGCGCCATATTAATATCCAGCCCAGCAGGCAGTGCCAGGTGTTCCAAAGCATAAAACTGCCTTCCTGCCCTTCCCAGAAACTGGCAAATAAATATTGTTTTTCCAGGCTGCGCGAGGAGTGGTTCCAGGCATAATAATATTCGTGGTAGTGGTTTGCAATAATAAGGTACATGAGCACAAAAATGCCAAGTACGCTCACCGTTTCCACGGCAAAAGCCATACGGGCAAATTTTATCCAGCCGCGCTGGTCTTCCAGTAATTTATTTCGCGAAGCTTTAAAATAAGCGATAGTGGCAATAAGCGAAGCAACCAGGGAAAGTATTGCTAAAAAATGTCCTAACTCACCATAAAAAAGGTGCTCACCGTTGTATTTCATTTATGAAAACCCCATTTTTATTGCCGGGTTATTTGGAAAGCCTGCATGGTATTCAATTAAACAGCAGTTTTTCACCGGCTGATTTTATTGTACAGATGCGCTTACGTTCTTTGAATTGTTTTCCGCATCATCCTTATATTTTGAAGGGCATTTCAACAAGATTTCCTTGCATTCAAAAACACCGTCTTCCACCTTGCCTTTCAGCACCAGCCTTTCACTTTTCTCCATATCAGTTGGCTTGGAATTGTGATATACCACCTGTATAGAATGCCCCAGCGTATCCAAAGCTGTAAAGGTTAAGTAATTGGGATTTTTTACGGGATCGTAATTCAGCGGCTGGTTTTTATCCATCTTCGCAATGAGGTTTACAAATTTTCCCGGTTTCTGTTTGGCGGAAGCGATGGTTTCATACGTAGTAACATTACCCATAAAACTTATAAGCGTTGCAATGGCTACAGCAATAAGTACCAGCGCTATAATGTGCGTCTTTTTCATGCAAAAAAAATTCGATGCGAAATTAATCTAAAACTTCATGTGAAGACTTTAAAGATTGTAAAGGAATGCTTAATGTGGCTGAATAGTTGAAGCGTTGATTGAATTGATTAAGTTTACGGATTGCTGACTTCGCCCGGCTGCTCCCGGTTTTCCGGGCAATGTTTAACCAAATAATTTAAAAACAAAACAGTTTCATTCTTTCTGAACGCATGATTTGACCATTTATTCAAAATATTTGACCATAAAGCCGGCTATTCTGACCATGTAATCCCCTGTTTTGACCATATTATCAAATACTCTGACCATATTATTGATTGTTCTGACCATTTAATTGAATATTCTGACCATATTATTCAATATTCTGACCATGTTTTCAAAAGAACTGACCATTTAATTGATTGCTCTACTCTTTATTCTCATTCTTTTACTCTTCTTTGTCATCATTTTACTCTTTTAATTGGTTCATTTACTCTTTATCCTGATTATCTTACTCTTTTTTCTGATTATTCTACTCGTTTTATTCATCGTTTTACTCTCTTTCTCGATTGGTTTACTCTTTTAATTCAATCTTTTACCCGTTTTTCCCGCCATTTTATTTATTTCCCATGCATAAACACCCGTTATCAAATAAAAAAGCTGCCCCGGAAAACCGGGGCAGCTGACTTTGCTAACAATAAAAAGCCCGAACAAAAAAGTTTATACCATAATTGAGTATTAATAATCATTATTCAACGCAAAAACCGGTTGGCGATACATCCATTGCCCGCCGGTAAAGTCGGGAAACTCCACCGTTTGCTGGCCCAGTTCAATAGATTGCTCGCTTAACGGCGTAATAGCGCTCCAGGCCGCTGAATCATACACATCAATGGGTGTGGGCTCTTTACGTTTAATGCTTTCAATAAACGCATTCACCACAAAAAAGTCCATACCGCCATGACCGGCGCCCTGCGCATCGTTACTGTACTTAACCCACAGCGGATGATCATATTTATCCAGCCATTCCTTCGCATCATCCCACACATCCTCCTCTTTCGACTTGCCTTGTATGTAAATGCTGTGGTTTACATCCATCCATAAACCTTCTGTGCCCTGTACGCGGAAGCCGAGGGAATAAGGACGGGGCAGATTGGTATCATGCTGCAGTAAAATGGTTTCGCCATTGTTGCAATGAATCATGGTGGTAACGATATCGCCCAGTTTAAAACGCACTTTGGCATTAGGATGATTTTCGCC